>JAAYKT010000017.1 GCA_012522255.1 Clostridiales bacterium | reverse complement strand
CTCTTATTGGCCCCAAATGGAGCCTTAACAAATGGGAGGTTTTGAACTCCATAGACCAAAGATTTATAGATAGGAATACCTGGCAGGGCAAAAAATGCGCCAAACCCATTGACAATGGCGCAATTATAAGATAGAATTTCATACAATATTACAAATGCGAGGAAAGGGACCAATAGGAGTTTTTGAGACTTTTAGAGAGCCATGCAAGGGTGAAAGGTGGCAGTCGAGAGGCTTTGAACTCGCCCCGGAGCAGCAGCCTGAAGTAACAGTAAGGCAAGACGAGACCCATCGTTACAGGGACCTTTAAGAGGGTTATATAAGATAACCAATTTGAGTGGTACCGCGGGAAATCCCCGTCTCTTTGAGGCGGGGTTTATTATTTTATAGGAGTTGTAGTTATGTATAATGTGAAAATTGATAGTAAATGGCAAAAGAAATGGGAGGATACAAAGCTTTACAGTTTTAATCCCGAGAATGTGGATAAGAAACTTTATTGTCTTGAGATGTTCTCTTATCCTTCTGGGGCCAACCTTCATGTAGGCCATTGGTATAATTTCGGTCCTACAGATTCTTGGGCAAGGTTTAAAAGGATGCAGGGCTATGAAGTGTTTCAACCTATGGGTTTTGATGCATTTGGTTTACCTGCAGAAAACTATGCAATAAAAACAGGCATACATCCTCAGGATTCAACGATTAAAAATATTGAAACCATGGAAAAACAGTTAAAAGAAATGGGAGCAATGTTTGACTGGGATTATGAAGTTGTTACATGCAATCCCGAATACTATAAATGGACTCAATGGATCTTTCTAAAACTATATGAGGCGGGCCTGGCCTATAGAAAAGAAGCCCCCGTTAACTGGTGCCCCAGCTGTCAAACGGTATTGGCAAACGAGCAGGTAATAGATAATTTTTGTGAAAGGTGTCAATCCGAGGTCATAAAAAAGAATCTGACTCAGTGGTTTTTTAAGATTACCGCTTATGCAGATGAATTGTTGGAAAAATTGAATGTAATAGATTGGCCTGAAAGAACTAAAAAGATTCAGGTAAATTGGATAGGCAGGTCAGAAGGTTCCGAAATAGAATTTGAAATAGAAAACTCGGATTTAAGGTTTAAAGTTTTTACAACAAGAGCAGACACCTTATTCGGGATTACCTATATGGTTTTGGCTCCGGAAAATGAATTAGTTGATAAAATAACCACTGATGAATGCAGGCAATCCGTAGAAGATTATAAAAAGTGGGCTGAAAAACAAAGTGAAATAGACAGAATGTCAACAGTGAAGGAAAAAACAGGAGTTTTTACAGGAGCTTATTGCTTCCACCCGCTGACAGGGGAGAGACTGCCTATCTGGATATCGGATTATGTTCTTGCAACCTATGGCACAGGATGTGTTATGGCCGTTCCGGCACATGATGAAAGAGACTTTGAGTTTGCGGAAAAGTTTAACCTTCCGATTGTAAGGGTTATTGACAGTGAGGACGGCAGTGATGCCCCTTTACCTTATATAGACTACGGAGTTTTGGTTAACAGTAACAGCTTTAACGGTATGAAATCCAAAGATGCCATGAATAGCATAGTTGAAGAACTGAGCAAAAATAATAAAGGTGAGATGAAGATAAATTATAGGTTGAGGGATTGGCTTGTTTCAAGGCAAAGATATTGGGGTACGCCTATACCTATAGTTTATTGTGAACACTGCGGTGCGGTTCCCGTGCCGGAGGAAGAATTGCCTGTACTCCTCCCTTATAATGTTGAATTCACTCCCGACGGTGAGTCGCCTCTTAGAAAATCACCGGAATTCATTAATACGAAATGTCCCAAGTGCGGGGGACCTGCAAAAAGAGATGCGGATACCTTGGATACTTTTGTATGCTCTTCCTGGTATTTCTTACGGTATCCCGACAATAGGAACGAAAAAGAAGCTTGGAATAAAGAATGGATAAATAAAATGCTTCCTGTAGATAAGTATGTTGGCGGAGCAGAGCACGCGGCTATGCATCTTCTGTATGCACGGTTTTTTACCAAGGCTTTGAGGGACTTAGGGTATTTGGATTTTGACGAACCCTTTTTATCACTGAGACATCAGGGGGTAATATTAGGAGCTGACGGTAATAAAATGAGTAAGTCAAAAGGCAATGTTATATCACCTGACAGTTATATCGATGAACATGGTTCTGATGTATTCAGGTTGTATTTAATGTTCGGTTTTGCTTATGAAGAAGGCGGACCCTGGAATGACGACGGCATAAAGGCAATAGCCAGATTTTTAAACAGAATTGAGAGATTATCGGAAAAGGTTATAGCATTAAAAGGCAAAAAAGGTATAGGTAAAATCGGGGCAGCTGAAAAAGATTTATTATATAATAGGCACAATGCTATAAAAGAAGTTACCATAGACACTGAAGATTTTCATTTTAATACGGCAATAGCAAGAATGATGGAACTGTTAAATGCATTGTATAAGTATGATACAGAAGTAAATGAAAAAAATATCACCTTATTTGAGGAGACTTTTGCCGATTTAATCAGGATTATCGCGCCCTTTGCACCTCACTTTGCCGAAGAAATGTGGGAATCCATGGGATATGAATATTCAATTTTCAATCAACCTTGGCCGAAATGGAGCGAAGAGGCTTTGATAAAAGATGAGGTTGAAATAGCGATTCAAATTAACGGCAAGGTTAGGTCAAGAATTATGGTGCCTTCTGAAGCCGATGCCCGGAAAATTGAGGCGATTGTAATGGATGATGATGAAACAAAGGATTTTATTAAAGATAAGAAAATTATCAAAGTAATAGTGGTAAAAGGCAGATTGATAAACATAGTGGTAAAATAGAAAAATAAAAAATAGTTGCCGTGTGATAAACATTGGCAACTGATTTTTTTTGGAGGAAATCCTAAGTCAATGTAGAATACTAACCTATATGGCTTGCTATATTATTTAATATAGGGGGTGCCCTAATGGTTTATGGAATAGGCACTGATATTATTGAGATAAATAGGATTAAAAACGTTATCAAAAAGTATCCAAATCTTTTGAGCAGATTATTCAGCGAGGAAGAACTGGAATACTATGAATATAAAAATTGGAATCCGCAAAATATTGCCGGTGGGTTTTCAGCAAAGGAAGCGGTATTTAAAGCTATTGGCACAGGGCTTAGCAGGTTTAAGTGGAAAGAAGTAGAGATTATGAGGGACGGCAGCGGACGTCCCTATGTCAGATTAAACGGTAAGGTTAAAGATTATGCAGACAGCAACTATATAGGTTTGATTCATGTAAGTGTTTCTCATTGCAAACTATATGCCGTGGCTACAGCCGTTGCGGAAGTTTCTCTTGAAAAGAGGTGGATGGATATTGAAAGTATGCTCATCTCGGCAAATGAGGGCATCAGCCGAAATATCCATTAATGATTGTGAAAAAGTATCAGAAACAAAACCGCGTGTTATTGACGAAAGTTATGTTAAAAATTTCTTTGGGAATAGGGAGAATAATTCTCACAAAGGTACTTATGGGAGGGCCTTGATTATAGCGGCCTCAAAAGGTATGGCAGGTGCGGGACTTTTATCTTCAGAGGCAGCGATGAGGGCAGGTGCCGGCATAGTTATGTTGGCTGTGCCTGATAGTCTGATGAATATTGTAAGCGGCAGGGTGCCGGAGATCATGACAAAAGGCCTTGCAGAGGATGGACAAGGCTGTTTGTCTGCAGAAAGTTTTGATGAAATTGCCGAGGAATGTGATAAGTCTACTGCGATGCTTATAGGGCCGGGTTTGGGCTCAGGTAAGGATATTTCACAACTTGTAACTAAATTAATAATGGAGTATAAAAAACCTCTAATAATAGATGCGGACGGGTTAAATGCGTTGTCAAAGGATCTTTCTGTTTTCAAAAAAAGAAAAGGAGAGATCGTCATAACCCCTCACCCCGGAGAAATGGCACGGTTGCTAAAAGTCAGTGTTGCCGATATACAAAAAGACAGAATAAGTTATGCCCAAAAGTTCGCAAAAGAATACAAAGTAACGGTTGTTTTAAAAGGACATCATACTGTAATAAGCATGCCTAACGGGGAAGCATTGATTAATCCAACAGGAAATCCGGGCATGGCTACAGCCGGCTCGGGGGATGTTTTGGCAGGTATTATAATCTCATTGATTGTCCAGGGATTTGAACCGAAAAATGCCGCAACATGCGGTGTATATATTCATGGCCGCGCCGGTGACAAGGCTGCACAGGAGATAGGGCAGTGGGGTATGGTTGCAACGGACATAATCGGATTTATTCCTAATTCCATTAAAAATATAAATCGTGTAGAAATCGGTTATAATTGCGGTATTTTGGATGAATCTGCAAAGTGTAAAAATAAGGGAGGTCAAGAAATGTATGATTTAAATCAAATAAGGCCGGTATGGGCTGAAATAAACCTTGATAATTTGGCACATAACATGCGGGAGATAAGAAGGTTAACGGATAAAAATGCTTTGATAACCGCAGTGATCAAGGCAGACGGTTATGGCCACGGTTCCAAGTATATTGCTGAAACATTATTGCAAAACGGCGCGGACAGGTTTGCGGTGGCAGTATTGGACGAAGCTTTGGAGCTCAGAAAATTTGGGATAAAGGAACATATTCTTATTATGGGGTATACGGGCCCCGAAAGAGCGGGAGAAATAGTCAAAAATGATGTGGAGCAAGCGGTATATTCTTATGATGTGGCAGAAGCTATATCCAAAGAGGCTGTCAGGCAGAATAAAAATGCCAAAATTCACATAAAGATAGATACAGGAATGGGCAGAATCGGCCTTGTACCAAATGAAGATGCCGTCAGCACAGTTAAAAAAATATCATTATTACCTAACTTGTTTATAGAAGGTATATTTACACATTTCGCCGTTGCGGATGAAACGGATAAAGAATACACTTACAAGCAATTTGAAAAATTTAAATGGATGTATGACAGACTTGCGGAAGAAGGCGTAAAAATCAATGTAAGGCATTGCGGCAATAGTGCTACTATTATTGATTTACCGGATATGCATTTGGATATGGTTAGGGCAGGCATAATACTTTATGGATTGGCCCCTTCCGAAGACGTTATGCTTGATAGAATTGATTTAAAGCAGGTTATGTCATTAAAGGCACGCATTACACATGTAAAAGATATTGAAAAAGACGTAAGCGTAAGCTATGGAAGAAAGTTTATCGCACCGAAAAAATCTACAATAGCATCTTTACCTTTAGGTTATGCAGATGGGTATACAAGAATGCTGACAGGCAAGGCTGATACAATAGTTAAAGGGCAGCGGGCACCTATTGCAGGAAGAATATGCATGGACCAATGCATGATAGATGTGACAGGTATTGATGATATTAAGGTAGGGGATGAGGTTATACTTTTTGGTGAACAAAATGGGCAAATGATTTCTATTGACGAGATAGCAAATAAATTAGGCACTATTAATTATGAAATAGTATGCATGATAGGAAGAAGAGTACCCAGGGTTTATATAAAGGAAGGAAAAGTAGTCAACATCGTGAATTATATCTATCCACATTAATATACATCTAATATTATGGTAAAAACTTATATAAATCGCTGAAATATCAGACCTTATTTTTGCGGATAAGGTTGCAAATGGCAGATATTATGTATAGCTATAATGTAAAAGCTGGTATATAATAGTCTATATGTGGATAGCATAAATTCATGGAGACTGTTGCGGGGTTTGGTATTCTTACACCATACATAAAGTAAGACAATAGAAATACTGGAGGTGCTAGTGTGGCAGAATGTAAAAGGATTGTGATAAGCTTACCGGGCAGCCTTTTAGAAGAAGTAGACAGCATGATCTATATTGAACAGTGCAATAGAAGTGAATTTGTGAGGAAAGCTATGAAACATTATTTAACTGAAATCAAAAAAATGAATTTTACCGAAGGTATGAAAAAAGGCTATATAGAAATGACGCAGATAAACATAACATTAGCTGAAATGGGGCTATGTGCTGACCAAGAGTGTATATGTAATTACGAATCCAGGCTTGCGGAGCGTGAATGATGTGATTGTAAAGAGGGGAGATATATTCTATGCTGATCTGAGTCCCGTAATAGGCTCGGAACAGGGAGGAACAAGACCGGTTTTAGTAGTACAAAACGATATAGGTAATAGATACAGCCCTACTGTCATAGTAGCGGCTATTACTTCTCAAATTAATAAGGCAAAACTGCCTACACATATAGAAATAAGCGCGGAAGAATACGGTTTGGCTAAAGATTCCGTTATACTGTTAGAACAGATAAGGACTATAGACAAAAAAAGGCTAAGAGAAAAGATAGGCCATCTTACAGATGAGCTTATGGAAAAGGTAGACGGCAGTTTAGGAATCAGTTTTGGTTTAAAAGAATATAATGTTTAAAAGAGCGCAGGCTCTTTTATATTTTCAACTTCTTCTTATATTTCAACATTTGTACTATAGTTCAGAAATTTTATGCTTGCATGGTACATGCTATGCTTTGGGATATATTTTTGTCGAATACAGGATTTTATCTAAAATTAGCGAATTATATCCTAAAAGGGTTGATAGGAGGCAAGATTCATGAAAAGAAATGTTAAAAAGTTAAGAATAGCGGCAGTTTCAATTATAGTAATAATTGTTGCAGCCTCACTGTTTGTTTTAGGCATGGCAGATGGCGCTGAACCCGGTTCGGAAGGGGACCCTATCGTTACGCTTAGTTTTGTGGAAAAAAAGATAGAACAGATAAAATTTTATATGGATTCGAATCTTGATTATAGTCGAGCAGAAATTGATGACATGGTATTGGAATTAGAGAAGATGGATGAAATAATTAATGATCTCAAGGAAAAAGTTGAAAATGCGTTGACCTTTAAAGTTGTAGAAATGAAAAAAGGTCAGATCTTATTAAGCGGAGAAGGTGCGGAGATAATCGTAAGATCCGGTAAAACAACGGCTATATATGGGAAAAACGGCGGGCTGTCTGATATTACCTCTGCAAAGGATTTAAAAGACGGCGAAGCAATAGTTCTAAATCATATGCTTATATCATCCAGGGATGATGGCAGAGGCATTAAAGCCGGGGATGGCGTTTTTATACTCATAAAAGGAAGCTACATAGTAAAATGATAAAAAAATAAGAAAATAAATTTTAGCTGTTTTTTAAACGGGGGTCAATCCGGTGAACACATTGGAAAGAAGAGACAATATCCTAAAAGGAAATCTATATAGAGTTATTATCTCCTTGTCGTTACCAATAATGATAAACAATTTAATTCAGACCTTATATAATCTGGCGGATGGTGTATGGGTAAGCAAAATCAGTTCTGTTCATTTTGCTGCAACAGCACTTGTTTTTCCCGTTGCTTTTCTTTTCATTTCGTTGGGTATTGGTATCTCCATTGCCGGAGCTTCCATATTATCACAGCTTATAGGTGCATCTGATTACGAAAGTGCAAAGGAATACGCAACTCAGATAGCGGTGGTATCGTTAATTGTATCTATTGTGTTTGCTGCATTGGGGTATATATTAAGCCCTATCGTGATAAGATTGATGGGTGCAAAAGGGCTTTTAGCCGAATTGAGTATCATATATTTGAAAATAACTTTCTTGGATATGCCTTTTACATATATGTTTTTTGTGGTTAATTCCATAATGAATGCCCAGGGCAATATGGTAATACCTACAATACTCAGTGGGATAAGCGCAGTACTTAACATTGTCCTGGACCCCGTATTTATTTTTACTTTCAATATGGGAATAGCAGGTGCAGCTATAGCGACATTGATTTCAAAGGCAATTCTTGCTTTTTCGGGATTTTATATACTTATGAAATCGCCGACTTTTATCAAACCGGAGTTCAGTAAATTTAACTTTAATAAAAAGATTATAAGGAAGGTTTTTAAAGTAGGGTTGCCGGCCAGTGTAGGGCAGTCCGGTGCTGCTGTGGGATTTATAGTATTGAATAGTTTTATAGCATCCTATGGCACTTCCACTATCGCCGCATTTGGGATGGTTAACAGGATTACCGCTCTTATTATGCAGCCTGCTATGGGGGTAGGTGCCGCTCTTACATCAATAATCGGTCAAAATATAGGTTCCAATCAAATAAATAGGGCAAAAGAAGCTTTTAATAAATCTATATATTTAACGGTTTCTTTTTCCGTAATCGGGTGCATAATTCTGTTGTGGAAGGATAAGCCGGTAATCAACTTTTTTATGCAGTCGAAAGATGATATCACGGTAATCTCACAGGGTATTACTTATCTAAGATATATAACCGTATCTATGCCCCTTATGGGGATTTTTAGTGTTATACAGGGATTTTTACAAGGGACGGGACATACAAAATATTCCATGGCAAGGGAAATCGGCAGGTTGTGGTTTATCAGGCTGCCCATGAAATTGTTATTTAAATATTATACCTCTATAGGATCCACAGGGATATGGTTTTCTATGAGTTTTAGCAATCTATTGGTTTGTGTTTACGGTTACGTGATATATAGGAAGGGCTTATGGCAATATAATATTATAAGGACGTAGCTTGGGGGTTTGGATGATTTGAATTCTGATCTTGTCATAAAAGATTACGAAGATGAAATTTGGCCGGATGTGCACAGGTTGTTTAGAGGGGTATTCGGTAAGGATTTGGACAAAAGATACTTTAAATGGAAGAATAAAGACAACCCTAACGGTAATTCCATTGCAAAAGTGACCTTCTGCAGGGAGCTGATTATAGGGTATTCTTGCATTATTAAATACAGAATGTGTTTCTTAGGTAAAAATATAATGGCAGGACAGTCTGTGGATGCCATGGTTGATGAAAAGTTTCGCAGGAAAGGCGCCTATGAAAACATGGCAGTTGAAGCATTGAAAGATGCAAAAAAACAAGGGCTGGGACTTAGGTTTAATTTTCCCAATCATGATGCATATATGGCATCAGTAAATAAAGTAAACATTAAAAAAGTCTGCGATGTTCCTCAATTTTTAAAAATATTAGATGGGCCAAAATCTTTTGGCATTTTCACCGGCAATAAATTACTAAAAATGCTTGGCGGTAGCTTACTGAAAATCCGTGGCTGTATCCAGTCTTTTGGATTGAAGATGAAAAAGAATCTGCAAACATATGAAATCATAGAAATAAGAAGTTTTGACAAAAGATTTGATGAATTGTGGCAAAAGGTCAGCAGCGGCTTTTCCATAGCTGTTGTGCGTGATTCCGATTACCTGAACTGGAGATATGCACAAAGTATCAGCGATTATAAGATAATTGCTGCTTTTATGGATAAGGAACTTGTCGGTTACATAGTTGGTACCATAGAAGATAAAGTAGGTAAGGATGGAGAAATATTAACCTTAGGACATATAGCGGATATAGTATGCCATAGTGAACACAGTGAAGCGGCAGTGAAACTTATAACTGCAATGGAGGAATGTTTAAAGTCAAAAAATGCTTGCGCTGTTTCATGCTGGATGCTGAAACATTGGTTTTATGCAAAAATTCTAAAGAATCAGGGATTTTTACAATTACGGTCACCTGCTATGCTTCCGGCGTTACCTATAGATGATACTGTTAAAAATGAGGAAGACACAATATATAATCAGCAAAATTGGTTTATTACTATCGGTGATTCTGATTACATATAGTAAAGGGTTGTGTTTTATAAGTGAGAGGTTTTTTAAAAGAAATATTGGCAGGGCCTGCAAAGTTGTTTAATAAAACTGTTTTAAGCCTATATTTGATAACAGCCAAAGGTAGAATAAAAGGCCTTAAGCCGCTTCAATTGCCCGGGGGCAAAGCACTCATATTGGCACCTCATCAAGATGATGAGATACTTGGCTGTGGCTGTTTTATACTGAAAATGATAAAAGAGGGAGGCAAAGTTAAAACAGTATTTTTTACTGATGGTTCTAAAAGCACCGAAGAAATAGAACCTGAAACATTAAAAAGGATAAGGAAAACAGAGGCACAAAAAGTTGCAAAAACATTAGGCATGGAATCACCGGAGTTTTTAGACAGAGAGGACGGAGAGCTGGATCATAGGGATGTCGGTGCTGCCATGAAACTCATAAAAATAGTTAAAAATTTTCAACCTGACTTGATTATGGTTCCATATTTTCTTGATGGACATAAAGATCATAGTGCGGTTAGCGGGATATTCATTAATGCCTTAGAGTCGATTAATTTTAAAGGCAGATTGTTTGCATATAAGACTAACTCACCCATTTCAATACACGGGGTTACACATTTTATAGATTGTACTGATTTTATGGAATATAAGAAAAATGCATTGAACTTATATGAATCCCAATCCATGTCTTTTGAGTCCATACTATTGATGGATAAACTAAACGGCATTATTGCAAATGCGGAAGAGGGTGCAGAACTGTTCAGAGAACTCAATCTAAATGCATATAAAAAGGCATACAGGAAATATAATAAGGACAATAATATATGGAAAAGCTTCAAGCAAATGTACAGTATATATTTTATGGTAATAGCTTATTTTAAGGGTATCAAGTTAAAAAAGGAAATAGCTGACTATCAAAATATCAAATCACGGAAACCAAAAGAAATGGAGCTTTAAGCAGCCGACACACTGATAATTAAGTATTTATATTAAACAAATAATCATATACAGATATGGATAAGCATATAAAATGCATTGTTTGAGTTAAGATGCTAAGTAAAATGAAAAACTAAATATATATAATATGTTGGAAATAGTGTAAAATAAGTTTATGTTACTTGATTGAAAGTAAAAACCGGTAAAAAACGGAGGTGTATATATGAAAATAATAGATGACAAAGGAAGACTATTCGGAATAATAAATATAATTGACTTGTTTATAAGTATATTGCTTATTGTGCTTATTGGATTCGGTGCATATAAGATATTCAGAGTGAATCCTACTGTTGCCGTAAATACTCAAAAAGTTACTATGGTATATTTTATTCAGGAAGTTAGAGATGTTACATATAATGCTATAGAAGAAGGAGAAATAGCCAAGGATTATGACAAAAATAGTGTTTATGGCAAGATCATCAAAAAAGAAGCCCTGCCTGCAAAAAAAATGGCTGAGACAGCTGATGGAAGGTTTGTGGAAGCGGAAATCCCAAACCGTTTTGATGTAAAGATTTATATAGAAGGTGATGCTGTTATAAGCAAAACCGGTGTCTATATGGGTGGGCAGGAAGTAAGAGTCGGTTATACGGCAGCTATAAAAGGAAAAAGGTTTGGCACCAGAGGTTTTGTTTACGACATAATAATCGACGAATGAGGAGATTCAGCCATGAAAGATACATCTAAAATTCTGCTTGCCATATCTTATTTTGCGGACAAGATGGAAAAAGCTTATCAAAACAGTCTATTTTTAAAACTTTGCAAAAAGATTAATGAGATATGGCAACACAGTACTTCCGGTAAGATAATTTCCGGCTTTTTTAGTTATGACATGCAGAATAACTCTTTGTTTTATAAGACTGTTAAGTCTGTGGTAAACAGATCAGCAAGAGGAATTGCCGGTTTTTTTTCTGTTAAAGAAGCTATAAGTAACAGTGAATATATAAAAGGGGTAAACAGGCTTTTTTTAAACATCAGTTTTAATAAAATGCATGGTATCAAAACTGTTTTTAAGAACAGCTTTTTTATAAACATCATTTACGAATACTGGACAACAGTGGATTGAGGGAGGTGCTGCAATGGTTATGGTTATGAAGCTTATTGGCGGTATGGCTGCATCAGCCATAATAATGAAAAGCCCTCTTTGGGGACTTTTTACTCTAATAATAGCCATTCCTTTTTTACCTAATGAAGCCATGTTGATATTGACTGCGTTGGTGGTATTTTCCTTTATCATAAAAACCTTTATTGCCGGAGACTTTAGTTTAATACCGGATCCTTTAATTATGCCTTTGCTGGCCTTTGCCCTTGTTCAGATTATCAGTACATTTACCTCCGTATCACCTTTTTTAAGCGCACAAAATTTAATCGTAAGTTTGGTGAGCATGGCGTTGTATTTTGTAATTATAAATACAATTAAAACAAAAGAGGAACTCGATAAGGCCATAAAGATTTTTATTATTACAGCCTTTATAATGTCCTGCTATGGAATAATGCAATACTATACCTTAGGGACCACGAGCAAAGCTTGGGTTGATGCAGAATTAAACCCGGATTTAAAAGCAAGGGTCTTCGGCACCTTTGGAAATCCTAATGGCTTTGCCGAATACCTTGAACATAAATTGCCGGCATCTATTGCTTTGGCATTTGTGTATAAAAAATGGCTGAATAAAGATATTGGCCAAGGTCTTACAATAGTGATGTATGTTT
>JAAYKT010000134.1 GCA_012522255.1 Clostridiales bacterium | reverse complement strand
GAGCAGGGTCAATATTTTTGATATTGTGAGCTTTAAAAAATATTGTGTGAAAAGCAGTTAAATTGTGAATTACGAACTTTTGGAGGATTTAATTTCTTGACAGTGAATATTAATATATATATAATTTGTACAGTAGCGCTTATTTCAAATGCAAATTATGTTATTCACATATATGTAAGCTTAGGGGGTGGACCGAATGTTGAGAACTTATCAACCGAAAAAGAGGCAAAGAAAAAGAGAGCATGGGTTTAGAAAACGAATGGGTACTGCAAGTGGAAGGCTCGTCATAAAAAGAAGGCGAAGAAGAGGGAGAAAGAAATTGACTGCATAAGGCCACTTATTGTGGCCTTTTTCTCTATGTCTTGGACTAATAACACCAACCATTTAACGATTTGAATAAAACAATATTTATTTTTAAAGAATCAGTTTTTAAACGGGGAGTTTTATGAAAAAGCCTTATAGAATAAAAAAATCCCGGCTTTTTAAAAAAGTCTATACAAACGGAAGATATTATGCTGAAAAACATTTGGTTTTATATATATTAAAGAACAAAGAAGAGTATAATATGGTTGGCTATTCAGTAAGTAAAAAAATAGGAAATAGTGTTGTGCGCAACCGTGTTAAAAGATTAATGCGGGAAAATTTTAGAAAAGTGTCAATGGATATTAAACCTGGCAACTATATTGTTTTTACAGCAAGAATAGGCAGTAAAGATGCGACTTACTATGATATAGAAAAATCCATGGAAAAAGCATTAAAAAGGGCAAAACTTTTTAAATGAGATGTTAAATATGAAGTTAATTTTTATAATGCTTATAAAAGTATACCAAAAAGCTATATCTCCTTTATTTCCAAATAAATGCCGTTTTATCCCTACATGTTCTCATTATGCTATAGAGGCAATTAATAAACATGGTGCATTAAAAGGCGGCGCATTAGCAGTAAAAAGAATAATGAAATGTCATCCTTTAAACCCGGGTGGGTATGATCCTGTTCCTTAGTCTGGGCTTATGAAATTGAAAATAAAAATAGTTTATATAAACTAATAAAGGGGGAGTTCTTTTGTTGGAAATAATCGCAAAACCATTGGGCGCGCTTCTTAAGTTGATTTACGACATGGTAGGGAACTATGGTTTGGCTATAATATTATTTACTATCATAACCAAGATACTGCTTTTACCTATTAATATAAAACAAACTCAATCCACTAATAAAATGAACGAAATCAATCCTAAAATGAAAGCAATACAAACAAAATATAAAAATGATAAAGAAAAAATGAATGAAAAATTAATGGAATTGTATAAAGAGGAAAAATATAATCCCGCCGGCGGTTGTTTGCCGCTTGTTATACAACTGCCAATTATTATTGCGCTTTTTAGGGTACTGCAAGGTCCGACCAAATTTGTTTTTACCCCGGAACAATTTGATGCAATATCTAAGAGTTTTTTATGGCTCCCGGACTTGGGCTTGCCGGATAAATTATATATATTGCCTGTTTTATCCGCGTTGACTACTTATTTTCAGATGAATATGGTTGCAGGTAAAACCGCAACAGACCCGAATATGAAGACAATGAACATGATTATGCCCCTCATGTTAGGGTGGATAACCATTAAATTTCCATCAGGCCTTGCAATGTATTGGGTAGTAGGTAATTTATTTACAATCGCCCAGCAATATTTAATGACTAAGAAATTGTTTAGTCCTGAAAGGGGGAAATAGAAAGATGAGAAGTGTTGAGAAGACTGCTAAGACAATAGATGAGGCTATTGAGTTAGCTCTTAATGATCTGAATATAAAGAAAGAAAATGCAAAGATAGATATTTTAGAGGAGCCCAGCAAGGGTTTTTTAGGTATTATCGGTTCAAAGGATGCTAAGGTTAGGGTAGAAGAAATAGAAGAGGTTAAGGAAAAAGAAAGTAAAAAAATAGCATATGAGTTCTTGCGCAATGTGTTAAATGCTATGGATGTAAAAGCGGAAATAAGAATAAAAGAAACCCCCGAGTGTCTTTATATTGATCTTACCGGACCCAGGATGGGTATAATAATAGGGAGAAGAGGGCAAACATTAGATGCATTGCAATATCTTTTGACCCTTGTTGTGAATAAGAATAGTGAAAGAGAAGATTATATAAGAATTATATTGGATACGGAAAATTACAGAAGGAAAAGAGAGGAAACTCTTGAGAGGCTGGCAAATCGCCTTGCAGGGAGAGTTGTTAAAAGTAATAGAAAAGTTGAATTGGAACCTATGAACCCTTATGAAAGAAGAATAATTCACTACACACTGCAAAATTACCCGGGGGTAATAACCTATAGTGAAGGGGAAGAACCGTTTAGAAAGGTGATAATAGACTGTAAGTAACCCGGTATGAAAATACCGGGTTTTTAAAAATTCGGAAAGAGGAAGAAAAGTGTTTGAAGATACAATTACTGCCGTTGGAACTGCTCCGGGAGAATCCGGTATTGGAATTGTCAGAATAAGCGGCAATTTATCAATAGAAATTCTGAAATCCATATTTAAAGGCAAAAAAGCAAAAGAGGTTAAAGATATTCCAAATAGATCCATGACATATGGGCACATAATTGATAAGGATAGAAGAATAATAGATGAAGTTTTGGTCGTGATTATGAAAGGCCCTTATTCTTATACTGCCGAAGATGTAGTGGAAATACATTGCCACGGTGGCAGTTTGTCTATCAGAAAGATAACCGAAGAAGTATTAAAAAATGGCGCAAGGCTAGCCGAACCCGGAGAGTTTACAAAAAGGGCTTTTTTGAACGGAAGGATTGATTTGGCTCAGGCAGAAGCAGTTATTGATGTTATCACTTCCAAGACTGACGGGGGATTGGACAACGCTTTGGGACAGTTAGAGGGCCTCCTTTCTATACAAATTAAAGAAATTATGGAAAATTTGATTACTGTAATTACGCATATCGAAGCTTCTATTGATTTTCCCGAACATGATATTGAAGAACTAACAACAGAAAACGTAAAGAGTAATACAGTTATTGTTCTCAAAAAGATAGAAGAATTACTGAGCACCTATGACGAAGGCAAGATTAAAAGAGAAGGATTAAATACAGCTATTGTCGGGAAGCCAAATGTGGGGAAATCATCTTTACTGAATATTCTTTTGAAAGAAAACCGTGCCATAGTAACCGATATTCCGGGGACAACAAGGGATATAATTGAGGAATTTTTAAACCTTGGAGGAGTTTTGTTAAAACTGATAGATACCGCAGGCCTCCGCCATACAGAAGATATAGTTGAAAAAATAGGAGTAGAAAGGACAAAAACCGCCATCTCCAAAGCTGATTTGATCATAATATTGTTGGATGTATCAAAACAGTTAACCAAAGAAGACTTAGATATTATAGAGTTAACTGTGGATAAAGATGTTATTATTGTTGGAAATAAAACA
Source organism: Clostridiales bacterium (assembly GCA_012522255.1). GTDB lineage: Bacteria > Bacillota > Clostridia > Lutisporales > Lutisporaceae > JAAYKT01. Next base: position 4,042 of record JAAYKT010000134.1, on the reverse strand, counting down.
GATTTGGGAATTAAAGAAGATTTAAAAGATATTGAAAAACATCACAATGTAAAAAAGCTTGTATTTATGTCCATAAAAGAGCTAAAGGGCATAGAAGAGCTGAGAAAAGCAATAGTAGATACGGTTTATGAAGACAATGTAGTACATCATAGCAGCTCTTTGGTTTCAAACATCAGACATAAAAATCTGCTAAAAAAAGCAAAGGACAGTCTTGACAAAGCATTAGAAGCTATTTCCGAAAATATTCCTGTTGACTTGATATCTTTTGATATTAAGGATGCCTGGAGATATCTGGGGGAAATTACCGGTGATGCGGTAGAAGAAGATATAATAAATGAAATATTCAGCAGATTTTGTATAGGGAAATGATCAAAAAAGAGGTGAGGCAGTGCAATATTTTGCAGGTGAATATGATGTTATAGTGATAGGCGCCGGCCACGCAGGAAGTGAGGCAGCGTTGGCATGCGCAAGAATGGGTATGAAGACTATGGTTACCACTATTAATTTGGACAGCATAGCCCTTATGGCTTGCAACCCATCTTTGGGTGGGCCTTCCAAAGGAAACTTGGTAAGGGAAATTGATTCATTGGGCGGGGAAATGGGACTGAATATAGATGCCACTATGATACAAATAAGGGAACTCAATACAAAGAAAGGCCCGGCTGTGAGGGCTCTAAGGGCACAGGCGGATAAAAAGAAATACTCTCTTCGTATGAAAAAGGTTTTGGAAGACGAGGATAATTTATATATAAAAGAAACGGAAATATGTGAAATACTGACTAAAGATAAAAAAGTAAGCGGAGTTATTACTAATCTGGGTGCTATTTTTCACTGCAAGGCAGTAATTGTTGCTGCGGGTGTTTTTCTAAACGGAAAAATTGTTATTGGGGATATAAGTTATGAAGGAGGCCCCAATGGTTTGTTTCCTGCCAAAAAACTAACGGGGAGCTTGGAAAATTTAGGATTTGAAATAAGGAGATTTAAAACGGGCACCCCAGCCAGGATAAACATGAAAACTGTTGACTTTGATAAGATGATAGAACAACCGGGGGACGAAAGGGTGCAATGCTTTTCTTTTATGACAAAAGGTTTAAAGCTAGAGCAGAGAAGTTGTTGGCTCACTTACACAAATGAAAAAACTCATAACATAATCAAAGAGAACCTTCACCGATCACCTCTTTATACCGGCGGTGTTGAGGGTGTGGGGGTAAGATATTGCCCATCAATAGAAACAAAAATAGTTACATTTCCCGATAAGAATACTCACCAGATATTTATAGAACCGGAAGGGCTTGATACCAATGAAATGTATGTTCAGGGTATGTCCTCAAGCCTGCCGGAAGATGTTCAAAGGGAAATGATGAAAACGGTGCCCGGCATAGAAAATGCACATATGATGCGGACTGCTTATGCTATAGATTATGATTGCATAAACTCCACACAGCTTAAACTTAGCTTAGAAGCTAAACATATAAAGGGTCTTTTTTTTGCAGGGCAAATAAATGGCAGTTCAGGATATGAGGAAGCAGCAGCCCAAGGATTGATGGCGGGCATAAATGCAGTTTTGGGTATCAGAGGTGAGGAGCCTTTTATTCTCCACAGGTCGGAAGCATATATAGGTGTTTTGATAGATGATTTAGTTACTAAAGGAACAAATGAACCATATAGAATGATGACCTCCCGAGCAGAATATCGTTTGATCCTGAGACAGGATAATGCAGATATGAGGCTGACGGAAAAAGGTTATAAAATTGGGTTGGTTACGGAAGAAAGATATAAAAGTTTTATAAACAAGAAAAAAAATATAGAAAATGAATTGGAAAGATTAAAGAACACCACTATAGGTGCAAATACCAACGTAAAAGAATACCTAAAAAGATGTGAAAGTGCAGAGATAAAATCCGGGATAAGCCTTTATGAGCTGTTGAAACGTCCGGAGATAACATATTTATCTTTTAAGGAAATTGATGATAATATGCCGCCTTTAACATTCGGCGAGGCGGAAGCCATAGAAATCTTGGTAAAATATGAGGGTTATATTAAAAAGCAGATTCAACAAATAGAACAGTTTAAAAAGATGGAAAACAAAAAATTAACCAATGAGATAGATTACAAATCCATTAGGGGCTTATCAATGGAAGCAAAACAAAAGCTCTCTGATATTAAACCGGAAAGCATAGGCCAGGCTTCCAGGATATCCGGAGTTTCTCCTGCAGATATTTCTGTTTTACTTGTGTATTTGGAACAAATGAGAAGGTCATAGCGGTGGTAATATGGAAAGTAAAATGTTTCTAAGATCAGGCCTTGAAAAATTAAATATAAGTTACGATGAAGAGGTTATAGATAATCTGCTTAAGTATAAGAATTTGCTATTGGAGTGGAATAAAAAAATCAATCTCACAACCATAACACAAGATGAAGAAATTTTTATTAAACATTTTTTTGATTCCGCCACCTGTTTAAAAACAGAGCGGGTAAAAAATGATTCCAAAGTAATTGACGTAGGCACAGGGGCGGGTTTCCCCGGTATTGTTCTTAAAATATTAAAAAAAGAAATTGATATAACACTACTGGATTCTTTGAAAAAAAGAACACTTTATTTAGAGGATCTGGTATCAAAACTTGACTTAAAAAGCACGGATATCATACATGGTAGAGCAGAGGAGTTGGCAAACAAAAAAGAATATAGGGAAAAATATCATATTGCATTATCCAGAGCGGTGGCATCTTTAAACGTATTATTGGAGTATTGTTTGCCTTTTGTGGAAGTGGGAGGGTATTTTTTATGTCAAAAAGGCCCCAAGTATGAAAGCGAACTTAAAGAATCAGAAAAAGCATTAGAAGTTCTTGGCGGAAAAGTTTTAGATATAAAAGAGTATCTTTTACCAAATAGTGATATAAAGCATTATATTTTGATAGTCGAAAAGGTATTTAAAACACCTGTAAAATATCCAAGAAAACCCGGAAAGCCGTCGCTAAACCCGATAATATGATTTTTTTGTTCGAATATCATTGTCTTTTAGGACTTAAAGGCGAGAGATTCTTATACTATTAAGAAGGAAGTTATTATTATTTAGCGAATAAATTAACTATAATAGCTTTTTGCTTTAAAGGGGCGGTTTTTTTGAATGAAGTTAAAGAAATAGTCAAAATACCCATAGATATTATTACACCCAATCCATATCAACCGAGGAAGGGTTTTAATAAGTCCAACCTTAATGATTTATCCGAATCCATAAAACAGTACGGTATTCTGCAACCCATAAATGTTCGTAAGATTGGGGACTCCGGCTATGAGTTGGTTGCAGGGGAAAGAAGGCTTCGGGCTGCAAAATTAGCAGGGCTGAGAGAGATACCGGCTATTATAATTGAAATAGTGGAACAGGATTCCGCTATAATATCGTTAATAGAAAACTTGCAAAGGGAAGACTTAAATTTCTTTGATGAGGCAGAAGGCTATTATAATTTGATAAACGATCACGGTTTGACTCAGGAAGAATTGGCTAAAAAAGTAGGAAAGAATCAGTCCACTGTGGCGAATAAGATCAGACTTTTAAGATTACCTGAGAATATAAGGAAACGAATATTAGAGTATAATCTGACAGAAAGACATGCCAGGGCGCTTTTGAAGCTGCCGGATAGTGTGATTCAGGAAAAAGTATTAAAAAACATAATCAAGGATTCATTGAATGTTAAAAAGACAGAAGAGATCATTGAAAAACTTATCAGTGAGGCTGCTGCGGATAGGGATACACATCGCGGCAGGATAATCCGTGGCAAGATGCAGTATAGCATTTATGTGAATACTTTTAAAAATGTATATAGGAAGGTTTTGGAAAGCGGCTTTAAAATGCAATATAATCAAGTAGATAAAGGGGATCATATAGAAATAAGGTTGACTATACCTAAAAAATGAGAACTCAGATCTCAGAACTCAGATCTCAGATCTCAGGAAACTTGACTCTGGTCTTCGGATTCTGGACTCTGGACTTCGGGTTCGGGCTCTAATATTTTGGCTGGCGCTGAGGGTCATTTTTATGGT
>JAAYKT010000133.1 GCA_012522255.1 Clostridiales bacterium | reverse complement strand
CACTTAATGATAGTCAGGCCAAGATACTGCGTTATTTGGGAATTCCAACCAACATTTTCACCGAAACCTAAGGGCAGATCAATAATTCGGGAAATCTACATTCTGTTTAGCGAAATATGGGATATATATTTAATTTCTTTCTTATTGCCCGAATGGTTGCGTCCACATCCTCAATTCTCATAAAGTAAACTACTACAAAATATGTCATAGTTCCTGTTGCGATCGCTGTTAGTAATACAACATTATAATTCGATATTATCGTGGAGAAAAAGGAAAAACTAAGCATAGCAACTAGCCCCATTATAAGGGATGATATCAATATTTTCAAAAATGATTTAAACACATTTGTTATTCCAAATGCTCCTATTTTACTTCTTAAGCTCATGAACATCAGAACTAGAGTCACCGTTGCTGATATGCTAGTAGCCATTGCCAAACCATCTAGTCCCATAAACCTTGTCAACCAAAAATTCAATGCAATATTTAAGAGCATGCCTATCGTTGCATTAATCATCGGTGTTTTCGTATCTTGCATTGAATAAAAAACTCTAGATAATAATTCTCTTAGTCCTACACTAACCATACCTAGCGAGTAATAAACCAAAGCAGAAGAGGTCATAACGGTAGCTTCTTCGTTAAAAGATCCTCTTCCAAACAATAAATTGACTATCGGCGTAGCAAAAATTATGGAGCCAATAATAGCCGGCGTCACTAACAAATTAATACCTGTTATAGACTCTGATAATGTTTTTTTTAATCTCTCCATTTTGTTTTCGGCTACAAGTTTTGATATACTAGGATACAAAACTGTAATAGCTGGCAAAACAAAAATTCCATGCACAAATCCATTTAGTCTACTTGCATAATTAAGAGCTGAAATACCGCCAGTTGTAATTTGTGAAGCCAATGTTCGATCGACCAATACATTGAGTTGATTTACCGAAAGCCCTAATATAACAGGTGCGGTAATATAGGCCATTTTTAGTAAGTCCTTGTCTCTGAAGCTCATGAATAGTTTATACCTAAAACCCATCCTATAGACACTCGGAATCATAATAGCAAATTTAAGCCCTGCAGCTATTGGAATTCCAATAGCTAACATATAAATATTGAATTTTGAACTTAAAAATATTGATGAAATCAGGCCGAAATTAAACGATAATGAAATCAGTGCAGGAACCACATGATTCCCTTTTAACTGAAGATACCCAGTAAAAATTGAGGCTAGTCCCATAAAGTATATTGCTAATAAACTAATTCTTGTAAAGTCTGCCGTTAAGTTAAGTAATTCACTTTCAAACCCACTAGCAAATATCTTTACAATTTGATTAGTAAAAACAATACCTATTAATACTATCATGGTACATTTAATTACCAACAAGTTTACCAAATTGTTAGTGAACCTATCTGCTTTTATCTCTCCCGACTCTTCTCTAATTTTCGAATACATTGGAATAAATGCAGCTATCAATCCAGATGAAACCGCTCCAAAAATCACATTAGGAATAGTATTAGCAATCAGATAGGCATCGCTTATTTCGGAAGCTCCATAGACAAAAGATAACGCCATTTCTCTACCAAAACCAACTATTTTGGCAACAATCGTAATCATCGTTATTATAGCTACAGTCTTTTTCATGTTAATCATTCTTTCACCATTATAGAATTTTGCATTTGTATTCGTTATCAAAGTATTCTATGGTTCTTTTTAACCCTTCTTGAATACTTACTTGAGATATCCACCCTTCGGTTTCTGCTTTAGTAGAATCTAATAAAGGCACTTTATTGCTCAAATAGCCTCTTCGAATATTGGCATTAACTGTTGTTTGCACAACATTGATTTTGCGTTCTTTGTACAACTTCGCCAAAGTGTCTGCTAATTCTTTTACTGTTACTACGGACTGTTTACTCGATATATTGTACGTCATGTCCTCAAAATCTAATAACAATCTAAATAGTCCGCGGATCAAATCGCTTATATATGTCAACCCTAGAACTGAACTTCCGTCACTATTCATGGTAATGTTCTCACCTTTTACTACATTGCCAATAAAATCTCCTACAACTCTGCCGTCACTGATTTGCATACCAGGGCCGTATGTGTGAGCAATTCTTGCAACCTTGCAGTTTAGTTTATATTGATGTTTATAGGCAGAACAAAGAGTCTCGCTCAGCCTCTTTCCTTCAGGATAACAAGATCGAACAAGCGCTGGATTAACAGCACCGAAATCGTTTTCATTAACAAAATCTCGATTATCGCTAAATGATCCATATACCTCACGAGTTGATAAAATCATAAATCCCTTTACTTTCCTCTCAACCGCTACATCTAACATATTTATTGTTCCCATTGTATTGGCCTTTATAGTTCCTACTGGATTGGATATAAATTGACTCGGGCTAGTCGGACTTGCTGCATGTATAAGATAATCAAAACCTTCTTTATATTTGAGTTCATCACAAACGTCTTGAACTAACATTACGAAATCTTTTCTATGTAAAATATTCGAAAATTTGCTCTCACCTCTCATCTTATTTCGGACAAGAGCAATTACTTTTATCCCTAAATCCATAATATCATTGATGTACAGGAGTGACAAACAAACATACGATGCGATCATACCATTAGCTCCTGTAACCACTACTTTAGAACCTTTTAGCTTTTGCCAGTCAATATCTTCACTTACTATAGCTTTTAGATCTTCCAGAACCGTCTGATTTATCTCTAACATTTCCGTACCTCCTGTAATTGTTTCTTTTCCTTAAAGAGTAACTCAAGTTAACATATCGTCCATTTTTCGTTTTTGCTCTAACTCATATAAAGCCTTGAATATATAATAGTCTTCATATGTAGTAATTTTTATGTTTGAACTTTTCCCTTTCACGAAATTAAGCTTATGACCGTATTTAAACATCATACTACATGAGTCAACATTTTTTATACTGTCACTTTCCATCTCCTTCAAATGTACTGAATGAATTTCCTTCAAAAAGAATGTTTGTGGGGCTTTTGCAAAATATATGACATCTCTTTCTAACAAATCATCCATATTACGCTTATCTTTACTTACAACAATCGTTTCTGTAGCATTAACTACTGTAACAGCATTGCCGTAAGTCCTAGCTGTAACAATATTCTCTAATATTAACTGATTATCAATAACTGGCCTTACCCCATCATGTATCAACACCACAGCATCTTCACACACATTCTTGTCATTATATACTACATCAAGTCCATTAAATATAGACAATTGACCAGTTTCTCCTCCCGGAACCACCCACTTCACTTTTTTTATGTCAAACTCGATTAATAACTCGTTTAAATTGTCCATATAGTCTTTATTACAAGCGACTGCTATAGCATCAATCATAGTACACGTTTCGAATTTTTCTAATGTGTGTATTATTATCGGTTTCCCATCTATTCTTAAAAATTGCTTGGGTTTGTCTGTATTTTTCATACGAGTTCCTACTCCACCTGCAAAAATAACAACAATATTTCTCATATTTATCTACCCCTCCATGTTAAAATCGCATACAAAACTCACATTTTAAATGCTTTACAAGCATGGTTCTATAACTCCACTATTTAGTCCAGCCAATAAGCTATATTACTATGATTACGAACTCTTTTTTCTGCAGGAGGTAAAGTCATGTAATCCCCGTATAAATTACTTAGATACTTATCGAATCCTTTAGGAGCATAATACTCCTCATCTTCAAATCTCACCAATATTGTTTCATCAAAAATACTTTTTGGTACTACCTCTCTTAGTCCGTAACTTCCAACACAACACGCTACAAACTTGCTACCTTTTTCACTGTATTTCAATAATCTCTTATCTATCTTCTTTAAAAATCTTTGGTAACCAATAGGCCTGAAAATGGTCCATAAACAATACTTAGTAAACTTTTTTAATATACTGCTTTTCCCTGAACATTTATATGTCGTAGAAAAATTAAGCATTTTTAACATAATTAGTATTGTGGTAAAGTGTATTCTTCGTACTAATCTATTATTGGGTAACCCATCAATTGGAAAAACATCCACATATACTCCATACCCTTTAATTTCTGGTGTGTTCTCTTCAACCATATAGGTACTTGTCTTAACCACCTTAGCAAAAGGATAATAGTAATCGCTATTATCCGATGATGATAGTACTTTGAACTCGTTGTCTTTGCTCTTTCTCAATAAATTTAGGAGATTTAAGTAATCCTCTCTAAACATAAAAATATCAATATCATCATCCCATGGAATGTAACCTTTATGTCTTATCGCTCCTAATAGCGTACCTCCTCCGAGATAAAATTTTATATTATTCACTTCACAGACATTCTTAATATGACTTAATATTTCTAATTGAATTAACCTCATATCATCTAACGACATAACGTTTCTCATTATGACACCCTTTCCTTTGATATCTACCCTTTTGGGCCAAACCCATCTGTGCACCAAAACTAGCCCACATAAAAACACTTACAATATTCCCTAAACTGATTGATACACTTTCAGCAATACCAAATACGAAGAAAGTCAATAGCATCGAAACACTAATCATCATCATTTTTTGACAAAAGATATTCGCACTATTCTTTATAACAATTAAGGCATAACCTGCTATATACAATTTTATACCATATATCATTGTTAGTCCTAATAAGCCTAATTCAACCAATGTATTTATGACAGCGTTATGTGGATTCGTAACACGACTCGCTATACCTTTACCTATTAAGAAGTCCAAAAAATCATAATCTGATATACTGATTAAAGATCGACTAACTCTGCTATGAAAAATCTCATCGACTCGTTCTAAAGAATATACATTTGAGTTAAAAGAAATCCAAATAACTCCAAGAATAATACTTGTTAGAAGCAATGTTGTGGATAAAATTGATAATACACGTGCCAATGAGTTCCCTTTAAACAATCCCCATATTAAAACCATGCTAACTATAAATAACATTGATGCAATTAATGATGTATTTGAGTCGGAATAATAAATTAGTGAAAGAAATAAAATGCCAGAATATAGGTAATGCTTTTTACTCGTAAGAACCGTTAAAGAGATAGAAACAATCAAACCCATCATGCTAAAAAAACCTAGACTATTAGGGTTTCCAAAAACACCTCGGTATCTAAGTCTGTTGTTAAAATTAGTAAAAGCAACTCCTGGCATTAATCGACCTAAAATGACATTGGCTAATAACAACATAAAAAACATTATAAAGAAAAGTTTTAGAAATTTAACGTAGTCTTCCTTTGTCTCAATATAATTGGGTACAACCAAAAAAGAAACTATTAGCAAAATCACATAGGATAACCCTTGAATAATGGCTTCTGACTCGTTCTCAGTATTCAAAAGACTTAGCACTAAAACGACAAATAAGATATATACCATGAAGAAAAGAGGTGCTGAATTTATTCTGAATTTCACTTTAAATCTAATCCTTACAAGCCATTCGATAACCATTATCAGTGGAATAAGGAATTTCAATTGGTATGTCACAATCGATGAATATATGCTGAATTCAACAAAATGGACTATAATCAATACGATTAACAGAAACCTAAAAACATCGCTTCGCTGCGCCCTTTTCATACATTCACCTCCCTTAATGATCTTTCTTTTCCTCTTTTTTACTCTTGATATCGCAATATTTCACTTCCCTTACTCAATCCATCTTGAGCTTTGCCTCTAGGAAATGTCTTATCCTGGGGTTTTGCAGAGATT
>JAAYKT010000132.1 GCA_012522255.1 Clostridiales bacterium | reverse complement strand
TTATTACCACTACCGCAGACAGAGTTGAGGCTAAATCTGTAATTGCCTTCTCGATTTTCTGCAACATTTTTACTATGCACCCTCTCATTTTTGGTTTAAATTAGCGTGCCGAAAAATTTCATATATTAAAACTAATATTTGTTTCGGCACGCTTTTTCTACTATATCTAAAGGTCATATCCAACCTAAACAGTAAAAATACTTTTATCTATAGGAAGCAGCTTCCTCTTCCACCATATCATAAACAGCCTTTCCTTCATCTCCAAACTTCTCCAGATAAAGGTTTACCACCTGTTCACGGACATAATCAAATGCCTTCTTATCTTCGCTATTCCATTCTATTATTTCAGTCCCTGATTGTTTGATTAATTCTTTATAATTCTTTTCATTCTCAAGTGTTTTTTCGTTACATATTGCTCTACCATTTACAACTGCCGTGCTTATTATTTCCCTTAAGTCCTCTGGAAGTTTATCCCACCAGACTTTTGAAACAGTTACACCTACTATTAGGGATGCATGTTTGGACTCGGTTATATATTTTTGTACCTCATGGAATTTTTGTTCATATATAACATCATATGAGTTTTCTTGACCATCAAGGGCCCCTGTTTGTAATGCTGTGTAAACTTCTGAAAAGTCAATGTTTGAACCCGTAGCACCTAATGCTTTAAATTGTTCAACTATAATGGGCACTGGCATAACTCTGAACTTCACGCCTTTAAAATCTTTAGGTTCCCTCAATGCTACATTAGAAGAAAAGTTTTTCAAGCCGCTAAACCAAAAATCTAAGGTCACGAGATCTTTGGATTCCATCAGTTTCATAGTAGATCTTGCTGCTTCGGAATCCAGAAATTTAACCATTCCGTCATTAGTATCAGGATACATAAATGGTATGTCTAATACCCCCATCAATGGCTGCACAGTACCTAAAAATCCTATTGGGCTTATTATCATTTCTATATTCCCAACCTGTGCACTTGGTACCAATTCAGCATCTTTAGCTAACTGGCCAGAAGGATACGTTTGAACCTCAACCCTGCCATTACTTTCCTTTTCAACGTACTCCTTAATGCTTTGTGCTGCTAAGTCACGTGGACTGCCTGGCATGTTAGGATACGCAATTTTCATTACATATTTGCCCTTTTCACCTGAATTCTCTTCTCCTGCTTGACCATTACCTGAATCCTTAGGAGAACAACCTGCCATTAAACCTATAACCAAAACCACGACCAGAATAATTGCCATTACTTTACGCATTTTACCCCTCCTACATAATTTTTTGTTTTTTTATATAACTTAACTCATTTGTTTTTATGAGTATAGCCCCAAAATTAAACTCAAGTTTCTTAATCCTCACTTTATATTATAACGTACTAAGTTTTTCCATGTCTTTGGCCACGTCCTGCATCCCCAATTCTTCTAAACGCTCACTTGTTGGATTTCCTGTTTCTTTATCCCAGCCATGCATTTCATAATACTCATCCAACAACTTGTCAAATTTCTTTTTTTCCAGAACAAATCCTTTTGCCGGCCCGGAAGGCACTTTTTCTTCCATCATCCGCCTTGGCGGATAATCATCCTTTCGACTGAATCCAGCATGCATTACATTGAATACTTTTTCTAAATTGAGCATTTTCAAAGCCGCCTTCTGCAGGTCATCCGATGATAACTCTATTCCAGTCGCAGCTGAATAAAACTCTGCATACTCTGAGAACCCCGGAAAATGTATATCTGTCCAGTCAGTTCCCTGATGGCATAGGCCTAAACTATTATTTAATCTATGTGACATTTCATAATACCTGACAATTCTTGTCTTGCCATTCCAATCCAATGGACCATTAAATTTATCTATGCCGAACTTACGGTTTGCCACTTTTTCATCAATTTTAAAGTTAGCTTCACATGTGGGTGCACCGGTTGTATGCCCGCCGCCTCGTGTGGATGTACAGACTCCTAATGCCCAGCCGACTGCAAATCTAAGCGGTTCATAAAGGTCTTGTCCCTTAATGTGTATCGCATAATATTTTGTCGCTTCACCCATAATGTCAGCTGCCCTGGCAACGCCTTCAGCTAATACGTCACCCACACCTTCACGATAGGCAATCTTCCTTATAAGTTCCAAACTAACACCAGCATCACCCCAAACCGGTTTTAGGCCATCAAAATCTTTTTCACTTAGCAAACCCCTGTCATAACACTCCATTGCCCAGGCGATTGTCTGCCCCGGCAGGTCAACGTCTAAACCAAGCTGGTTGCATAGTGCATTTGCCTTAATAGAAAAAGTCACATCCTCTACAGCCATTTTGCCTCCAAAATCTGCAATGGCTTCAAATTGCATTCCTTCTGTTTTTAATCCAGCATAATGACCGGAATCTATAGAAAAATTAACCGTGCATGATAATGGACAAGAATTGCAGCCGGTTTGGCCACTTTTATATTTTTCAGTGATGTTTTCACCTCTGAAATCCTCATACATCTTTTCCGGTATATTTAGATCCTGAAAGTTCTTGTATGGAAAACCCCCACTTTTATATTTGGGCTCCGTTAATGCAAGTGTCCCATAATTCATCAAAGTAGAAGCAACCTTAGAACCATTATATGTTTCTCTTATTCTATCGACCATTTCCATAAATCTATTGGGTTCTGCAATTTCAACACTATCCGTACCTCTGACAACTATTGCCTTTAAATTTTTGGAACCCATCACTGCACCTAATCCGCATCTCCCGAAGGCCCTATTTTTGTTAACTATAATACAGGATCCACGTACAAGCCTTTCTCCAGCGGGGCCTATGCAAAGTACCTGGGCTTTATTGCTTCCAATATCAGACCTTATAAGATCGTCCGTCTCCCATGTGTCTTTACCCCACAAACCTTCTGCTTCCCTGATTTGAAGATTACCGTCGCATATCCACAAATAAACTGGCTTAGCTGCCTTTCCGCAAATTATAATATTATCAAACCCGGCATATTTTAGTTCTGAAGCAAAATGGCCACCAGCATTACTTGAACCGACACCTAAGGTCAACGGACTTTTGGCATCTGCAGAAAATCTTCCGCTGGCAGGTGCAAGTGTACCGTTTAAGGGACCAGTACCAAAAGCAAGTATACTCATCGGATCATATGCAGTCATCCATGGCTTTGATTCTTTATATATTATCCATTGGTTTATTCCTGAACCGCCAATCCACTCAAAATATTTGCTTGTAGGTTCTATCGTAATTCTACGGGTATTAAGATCCACCCGCAGTATTGATCCTTTATATCCATAGACCCTATTCATATACTTTCACCCCCATCCTTTTCAGTATTTCCACCAACCATTATGTCAAAATACTTTTCCAATTCTTTTTTAAATAAAGGACTACAATATTTCACACATTGTTTTTCTTTTCCTTCATTTCCACATAAGTCACACGCTAATCTCTGACCGCTTTTCATATTATTAATAACAATCTCAAAACCATCTTCGACCTTATTTATATGGATGCTCGAAACATTCGGGTCAAAAATTTTTCTATGATGCATAGAACATGCTAATTCGCATGCTCTGCAGCCAGTGCATTGTGAGGACTTGAAAACGAAACTCTTTTTCATTTTTCTACCTCCCTTTAAAATACATTTCGCCAGCAGAAACAATCGTCAGGATGCTGGTTTGTCTTTATTTCTCCAACATCCTTTTATATAATTCCGGTCTCCTCCACTGATGAAATATACCTGGCTTCGTTTTCCAAGGTAGCGGGTATTTTATATCATCTTTTTGTTCACGCAGCCACCGCACCCGTTCTAAATCCATCTCTGTATAGTAAATACCTGGTTTTTGCTCTCTTAAAACCACTTCTTCGGGCGAAGCTACCATAGCAAGCCCCTCTTCTACACCAAAAATACATTGCGTGGTAGCTACATATGCAAGATTTTCTATTGCCCTAGCAAAAATTAATGTTCCCCATGTATTATTAAGATCTACTTTCATACCACCAGCAGGCATGAAGATAATTTCAGCACCTTTAAGGGCAAGAATCCTTGCCAGCTCAGGTACATAAACTTCACTGCAAATAAGAATTCCTATCTTACCAAATTCAGTGTCAAATACCGGTAAGTCATCACATTCCTCGTAATCAAGATTCCATAATGGCCCTCCCAAATAAGCCCATGGTGAGTAAGGAGATGTACGATGATATTTACCAACCAATTCCCCATTTCGATTAATAATATAATGAACCAAATTATGTTTCTTCGGGTCTTTGATAGAATTTTCTGCTGCACCAGCTATAATATATACAGAATGTTCTTTTGCCTTTTCCTGCAATTCGGGGATAGGAGACCATGTGATAGGCATTCGCCACGGACCCGGATACGTCTCAGGGAAAAATATTATATCTACACCCCTCTTTGCCGCTTCATCTGCATGCTTTAAAGCTTCTGGCAAATTCTTTTTATCATTTCCTTCGCCAAAATGTGTCTTTGGCATCACAACAGCAAGCTTAATACTCATTTGTTTACTCCTTTCTTAACGAACATCAAATTCCTAAAACCTAAACCTTAAATTTTTTTATTTCACCCTTGCAACAAACTGTCCCATTCCAGGCTTTCCAACTACCACGCCATCTTTAAAAACAATCTGTCCCCTTACCATTACTAATTCCGGGGCACCCTTTAGTTTCTTTCCGTCGTAGGGTGACCATTTGCATTTGGATATTACCTTGTCATTCGAAACTACTTCTTCTTTGTCCATATCAAGTATTACTATATCTGCATCTGCACCAACTTCTATAGCACCCTTTTTGGGATATAATCCATATACCTTTGCCGGGTTATAGCACATTGTTTCCACAACTCTATTTAATGTTGTTCTTCCTTCATTGACCCCATTCAGCATTAATCTCATAGAAGTCTCAACACCGGGTATACCGTTCGGGGCATCCCATATGTTCTTTTCACCGGGCAACTTATCTGACTTAGGATATGGGCCGTGATCTGACCCTATTGTTGTAACATAACCTTTATCGACCAATTTCCACAACCTTTCAGTATCTTCTTTTGTCCTCATAGGCGGAGTAAATTTAACCCAGGACCCTTTCTCTCATAAATCGT
>JAAYKT010000131.1 GCA_012522255.1 Clostridiales bacterium | reverse complement strand
GAAACCAAAATTATGTCTGATATTTAGAAGTTACTAGATTAAAAATAGGATTTGATAACCTATTAGATTTGCAAGTTAAGCAGTGATTTCTTTCACTGTTTGAAACTATATTAATTATACAAGGAGGAAAGGTTAAGCATGGGGTATAAAATACTTGCGATAAACCCGGGTTCCACTTCTACAAAAATCGCATTATATGAAGGTGAAGAAAAGATTATGTCTGATACAATAAATCATCCTGCAGAAGAATTAAACAAATTTGATAGGGTGATAGATCAGTTTCAGTATAGAAAGGATGAAATACTGAGGTTTTTAAAGAAAGAAAATATAAAACCAGAGGGTTTGTCTGCTGTAGTAGGAAGAGGGGGAATGCTCCCTCCGGTGGAAGCAGGGGCTTACAAAATAAATGAAGAAATGCTCTACAGGTTAAAAAATAACCCGATAATCGAACATGCAGCAAATCTTGGAGCACCAATTGCATATGAATTGGCAAAACCTCTGGGAATATTGTCTTGCATTTACGATCCTGTTACAGTAGACCAATTGGAAGATATAGCTCGAATTACCGGTATACCCGAAGTAAAAAGAGTTAGCTTTAGCCATGTTTTAAATTCAAGAGCAACAGCAATGAAGGCAGCTAAAAAGCTAAATAAAGAGTATGAAGATGTTAATTTTATTGTCGCTCACATAGGAGGCGGCATTTCAGTGGCATTGCATAGCCATGGGAGAATTATTGACATGCTTGCGGATGATGAAGGGCCCTTTGCTCCGGAAAGGGCGGGCAGGATACCCGGTAAAGAGTTAATAAATATTTGTTTTTCAGGGAAGTTTGATAAAAAAGAAGTAACAAGAAAAATGAGAGGCAATGCTGGGCTAAAGGCACATTTAGGCACACACGATGCGATGGAAGTCGAAAAAATGATAACAGAAGGTGACTGTAATGCAAAGCTTATTTATGAAGCAATGGCTTATCAAATAGCAAAAGGCATCGGCGAGCTGGCAACAGTGGTAAATGGCGAGGTTGATGCTATAGTTTTAACAGGAGGAATCGCTTACTCAAAAATGATGACAGAAATGATAATAAAGAGAGTGGAATTTATAGCACCGGTAATGGTGGAAGCCGGCGAAAATGAAATGGAAGCTTTGGCATTTGGGGCGTTGAGGGTACTGGAGGGAAAAGAAACAGCAAAAGATTATAAGGAGGCATAATATGGCTGTAATAGAATTCAATGTAAGTATTTCCCCACAGGATGCTTATAATATATTAAGAAGAGAAATAAGCGCGGAATTGGTATACGACGAGTTAAAAAAAACTGATAATGGTATGGAAATAGGTATATTAGTTTTTGAAAAATATTATTTTAGAGCCGAAAACAGAGCATCCTTAACAGTAATTGCGGACAATTTCGATGCTATCACTTCGCTTAGAGTCATAGCAGCAGGAAGTTCAAAAGGAATGCTTTTTAATTTTGATTGGGGCGCTGCAGATAATTTCGCCGAAAGCGTAAGAAAAATATTAAACCAATATATCATCTAAAAACCGGGGAAACCGATAAAATAGATGTTGACAAAATATAATAAAGTAGTTAGAATTCTAATTGTGCGATTTCTAACTACTTTATTATATAATTGTTAGTTAAATAATTTGATTAGACCTTGATAATGCAATCAATTTCAATTCAATATTAATATACTGAATACATCAAATCAAAGTGATAGTTTTTTTTTACAAGGAGGATTTATGTGATTTTAAAGAAAGTAAAAGTTAATGAGTTATTTAATTACATGTATGAATTTATGCCTTTATATCATCAAACTATGGGAAGCATTTACAGAAAAGATTATGATGTGGAGCCCAAGTTAAATAAAAATCAACAAAGGGCTATTTTTATTATAAAGAAGCATAACAGAATTTCACCAACGGTTTTAGGAAGATGCCTTGATATGCAAAAGGGTAGTCTGACTTCACTTGTCGATTCTTTGGAGAAATATGGCTTTGTCGAAAGAACTGATGATCCGGGGGACAGGAGAAGACAATGGATTCATATCACACCCAAAGGTGAGGAATATATAGCAGTGCTTATAGGAAAGTTCAAAAAAGAGTTTTTTGTACTATTCAATAATATTAGTGTTGAAGACATTGAAAAGTCACTTTGTAGCTTTGAATTTATAAAAAATATTCTGGAAAATATAAAAATGACAGGAGAATGAATATGCAAGCAGTAGAAAGAGAAAAATTATTAGGCGAAAGCGAGATTTCCGGGTTATTATTGAAATTTTCCATACCTGCTATTGTGGGTATGTTGGTAAATGCGCTATATAATGTTGTAGATATGGTATTTATTGGTAAAGGTGTTGGCCCTTTGGGTATTGCCGGCGTTAGAATTGGTTTTCCAATAATCGTTGTTAATATGGCTTTTTCTATGTTATTTGGAATAGGGGCCAATTCACTTGTCTCTATAAGACTGGGTGAAAAAAAGAAGGATGAAGCAGAGCTTATCATGGCTAATGCAATGGTAATAATGCTTATTACGGCTGCAATTTTATCGATTTTGGGCCTTGTCTTGTTAACGCCTCTGCTGAAGCTATTTGGTGCAAGTGAAGCCGTGTTGCCATACGCCCGGGATTATTTAAGCATCATACTATATGGCGCGGTATTTCAGGTAATAGGAATGGGGATGAATAATTTTATCAGGGGTGAAGGTAACCCAAAAATGGCAATGGTTACAATGCTGATAGGAGCAGTACTTAATACAATATTGGACCCTATCTTTATTTTTGTATTCGGTTGGGGAATTAAGGGGGCTGCTTATGCAACCATATTGTCTATGGCAGTATCTTCAGCTTGGGTGCTTTATTACTTTTTATTTGGCAATAGTTTATTGAAAGTAAAAAAACCTAATCTAAAAATCAGGTTTAATATAATAAAAAATATAACTGCAATCGGATTGGCTCCTTTTTCTATGCAACTTGCCGGTAGTGTGCTGGTTGTTCTTATGAACAATAATCTCACCCGATATGGTGGAGATATAGCTGTATCAGGCATGGCAATAATAAACAACGTAGCTATGATTTTTATGATGACTGTTTTTGGAATAAATCAAGGCGCTCAGCCTATAATTGGTTTTAATTATGGTGCTAAAAAATATGATAGAGTGAAAAAAACACTTAAAATTGCTATTAGTGCAGCAACTACCGTTGTTACTATAGGTTTTTTATTAACAAGATTCTTTCCCGAACAAATAGTAGGAATATTCACTGATGATTTAAGCCTAATAGAATTTGGTTCTTCGGGTTTAAAGAGGTTTCTTATTTTTATGCCCATTATAGGATTTCAGGTAGTTAGTTCAGCATATTTCCAAGCTGTGGGTAAACCAAAGCATTCAATGTTTTTAAGTCTGTCAAGGCAAGTACTTATATTAACACCGTTAGTGCTGATATTACCAAAGTATATGGGATTAAGCGGGTTATTAACTGCCGGTCCCATTGCAGATTTGTCTTCATCTATACTAACGGCTGTTTTTCTGGGAAGGGAACTGCAAAAGCTGGATAAGCAGCATGAACAAAATGGCAAGTTGAATCCTTGCTTTTCTGAAGCCCATTGCGATAGTAATTGACAATGGTAGGTATGGATAATATCCCGTCTTTTGCAGCAAATTATGAGAAAAGTAGCCCTTAACTGCATGTGTATGAACAGTTATAGGGCTTTCTCTTTTGTCATAAATATATAGTGTAACAGCTCATTTTTTGGTGTCTCCTAAAATTTTTTTTATTTCCCCAAGGGATAGGATTTTCT
>JAAYKT010000016.1 GCA_012522255.1 Clostridiales bacterium | reverse complement strand
TTTCGTCAAGAAATTCAACGGTTCCTACACAATGCTGCCTTTACAATATAAAGTCGGTTATCGCGATACTACTGTACTGCTGTACTGTATCTAAAAAAATATATCTAAGCAGAAATTTTGTGGAGAATCTTAGAATAGGTTAATGAAGTGAATGCTTGTAATTTTAACTGTGTGAGCGGGTTAGCGAGTTTTAAAATTACAGTGAACAAATTTACCTATTCTTAGGTCCGGAACTTTTTTTCTGCGTGATATAGTTTTTAGGACAGCCATCGGGAACAGGATGATCCCAATTAAAAAAGTTATTGCACTTTATACTACTAATATTTATCATAACATATTTACAACCTTTAATTTATGAATATCTTTTTGTGCCTAATTTTAAATGGAAATAATTTGCGGATATCTATATACTATACTTAATACAATACTTAGAAAATATTAGGGCAAAATAACAAACAAAAGAGGTGAACATAATGAAAAGTTTTATAGTGGAAAAGGATTTTTGGGAGCTGTTTCCTCAGGCGAGATTTGGAATTATCATATTTCAAGGAGTAGATAACAGAATACAGAATGAAGATAAGTATGATAAAATGCTGCTTAATGCGGAAAAAAATGCCCTTGCTTATATTACGGATGATGAATTCATCAATAATGATGTTATTAAAGTGTGGAGGGAAGCATTCAAAAAATTTAAAACCAAAAAAGGTGCCAGATGTTCTATCGAAGCTTTGCTTAAAAGGGTACATAAAGGCAATCATATAGGGACAATAAATCCTTTGGTAGATATGTATAATTCAATCTCGTTAAAATATGCTTTGCCTTGTGGAGGAGAAGATATCGATACTTTTGTAGGGGACATGAGGCTTACCAAAGCAATCGGAAATGAAGACTTTGTAACGCTTGGCTCCGACAAAAGCGAACCTCCATACGAAGAGGAAATAGTATACAAAGATGATGTAGGTGCCGTATGCAGATGTTGGAACTGGCGGGAATCAGTCAGAACCATGCTGACCGAAGACACAAAGAATGTTTTTCTTATTATTGAATCCGTTGATGAAAACAGAAATGAAGATTTGGAAAATGCAGTAAAGGAATTAGCTGCCTTGGTAAAAGAAAATATAGGCGGAACATACAAAACAGCTATTGTCGATATCAATAATGCGAAAATCCCCATTATATAAATGTTACACCGCAGGCCAGCCATCTATAGGATTTTTTAAGCAATTATATATGATGGCAACAGACGTGTCATTTATCTTCATATTAACTATAGCCTGTACAAAAAGTAATGGCGAAATGCCATAAGTAATGAATATCCAATAGCAATAAATGATAGTTTGCGCAGATCAATCCCTGATCAATATCGTTTTATCTTAAATATTCTTTCAAATCTTCAATACCGGCGATAGGCGGACTGCAGCTCCTGTTTGAACAGACATAGGCAGCCGCCTCTTCTTCGGCAGTCCTTTCTTCATCATTTTCCTTCAGTATAATTACCATATCAGGTAAATACATATCATTTATACCGACAATCATACTATTTATATCATCATTTTCTTTTTTACCAATCAGCGAAACTTTGATATTGCCCCTAATAAAGTATAAAAATGAAGATAAAAAGTGAGTGAAACCTTCGGGGTACCCTTCCAATCGCGAGCCAAAACTTGTAAACATTTTTTCAGCAATATCTTCATACTCCGGTTTATCAGCTAAAAGGGAAAGCCTCTGTAAAATCATGGCTGCTACTGAATTGCCTGAAGGCAATGCCCCATCATAAAGTTCCTTAGGCCGCACGATTAGCTCCTCCCCATCACTTCCATAATGATAAAATCCGCCATCCTCTTCATCCATAAATAATTCTATCATGCAATCTGTTAGCTCATATGCTGCACCTAAAAATCTATTATTAAAGGTACTGTTATAAAGTTCTATCAGTCCCCAAATTAAAAAACTATAATCCTCCAAATAGGCCAAATATCTGACTTCGCCATCCCTGTAGCGGGCTAAAAGCCTTCCATCTTCGCGCCTCATTTTATTGAGTATAAAATCGGCTGCCGATATAGCTGCGTTTATCAGACCCTTTTCATTAAATGCCCTGCCTGCAAAAGCTAAGGCGGCTATTGTCAATCCATTCCACGCAGTCAAAATCTTATCATCTTTGAAAGGTTTTACTCTTGTTCTTCGCTTTGCATATAGTTTTTCTATAAGGCTTTTTACCTTCTCATCCTTTATATACCTGAATTCTTTGTTTTCTATAAGATTAGGAATACTACTGCCTTCAAAACTACCTTTTTCACTTATATCATAAATTTTACAAAAATATTCTCCGTCTTCTTCCCCCAATATGTTGATTATTTCCTTATTATCCCAAACATAAAATTTGCCTTCTACACCTTCAGAATCCGCATCTTCTGCGGAATAGAAGCCGCCTTTTTCTGAGGTCATATCTCTTAACACATACCGGCATATATCCATAGATATATCTTTATAAAAGTCATCTTTTACAACTTGATATATTTCAGCGTATAAATATATGAGTAAGGCATTGTCATAAAGCATTTTCTCAAAATGAGGTGCCAACCATTTTTTATCAGTAGAGTATCTGGCAAAACCGAAGCCTATATGGTCATAAATCCCGCCTCTATACATAGAATCTGCTGTTTTTATTGCCATATCAAGGGCTTTTTCATTCCCATAGTTTTTATAATATCTAAGTAAAAACATAATTGTATGAGGTGAAGGAAATTTTGGCGCATCCCTGAATCCGCCATAGATTTTATCAAAACTACCTGTCAAATTGTCAAATGCCTTATGAATTATATCTTCCGATAAAGGGATTTCACTGCTGTTTTGTTCAGGAGTAGTTAACCCTTTTATTATCTTCTTAGCTGAATCTATCATGCTTTTTCTATCATTAATCCATAGGTCATCTATTTTATTTAGTATTTGAACTAACCCCATATGACCGTACTTTGTATTTTTAGGAAAGTATGTACCGGCAAAAAAAGGCTTTTTGTCAGGTGTCATAATTATGGTAAGAGGCCATCCTCCGCTGCTTGTCATGTTTTGACATATTTCCATATATACATGATCGATATCCGGCCGTTCCTCCCTGTCTACCTTTATGGATATGAATCTGCCATTTAAGGCTTCTGCCACCTCTTCATCCTCAAAGGATTCCCTCTCCATAACATGACACCAATGGCAGGTGGAATAGCCTATGGAAAGAAAAATCGGTTTATCCTCGGACTTCGCCTTTTCAAAAGCTTCTTCGCCCCAGGGATACCAATCGACAGGATTATGTGCGTGTTGCAAAAGATAAGGCGACTTTTCCTTTATTAATCTATTAGAAGACGAGCTTTTACCTTGCATATATTCACCTTTTCTTTGGGTTATTTTATGTTATTATGCCCTGAAAATATATTTTAACTTATAAACATTCCGGGGTTACCTTCGCTATATTTGTTCCATGGTCACTTACTCTTTCCAGATTAGTCAATATATCAAGAAAAACAACTCCCGCATTGATCTCACATTCGCCCTTATTTAGCCTGATGATATGATTATCCCTGAACTGATCTCTTAAAGTATCTACCTGGTTTTCATACTTTTCGACCTCTTTCATGGCTTTTTCATCATTCGTTTTTAGCACTATAAAAGCATTTTCCAAATTATTGTCTACCGCCTTATAGATTTCTTTCAATTCTGATACGGCGGTATCCGAAAATTTGATTTTATTATCAATTTTAAACTGTGCAAGTTCAACCAAATTTTCTGCGTGATCTCCTATCCTTTCTACATCATGTATCTTTTTAATAAGGGATAAAACTTTATTCGATTGTTCAACACTTATGGCACTGTTGGAAACCTCTAATAAGTATTCTAAAATACTTCTTTCCAATTGGTTAAATGCCTTTTCATTTTTATAGACCTCCTCAATGAGCTTTTCATCTCCGTTAAGTATTGCGGTTATGCTTCTTCCTACATTTGCACGTGCTATACCGCCCATTCTTAATATTTCTTTCACTATCTGAACAACCGCTACCGTCGGAGTGTCTAAAATTCTTTTATCCAAAAACACCAATTTTGCAAGGTCATAATCATCTTCTCCCGAAACAAATTTTGTAACTAAAGCAACTAATGCCCCGGCGAAAGGTAATTGTACTGCCGTATTTATTAGATTAAAAAAAGTATGGGCATTTGCGATTTGCCTTACTTCCTCCAGTGAGGTTAAAAGCACTAAACGTGTAATCGGTTTTAGCAAAATCAAAAAAATTAAGGTACCTATTAAATTAAAAATAAGATGTAAAATAGCGGCTCTCTTTGCTGTCAAGCTGGCGCCGATACTTGCCAAAAGTGCTGTTACACAAGTGCCTATGTTGTCTCCGAACAGTATAGGCAGTGCAGCCTCCAGGGGCACCAAGCCTTGCAAAGCCAAAGCCTGGAGTATACCTATTGTTGCACTGCTGCTTTGCACGACTGCCGTTAGGATAAAGCCGACAAGTACCCCCAATATAGGATTATGGTGAAGATTAAGCATAAAAGCACTAAACTGGGGTATATCCTTGAGGGGAACCATACCGTTGCTCATTGCATGCATTCCTGTAAACAAAAGCCCGAAACCTAAGAACAATTCACCTATTTGTTTATATCGCCTCTTTGTGGAAAACAAGGTTAAGAAAACACCCAAAATTATAGTAAAAGGTATGATATTTTCAAAGTTAAATGCAATAATTTGCGCTGTCATGGTGGTTCCGATATTGGCTCCCATGATTACTCCAACGGATTGGCTCAGATTCATTATCCCTGCGTTCACCAGACCCACTACCATAACGGTGGTGGCGCTGCTGCTTTGTATTATTGCAGTTATGGCAGCCCCTATAAAAACAGCAAACAATCTGTTTTTTGTGACAAATTCCATCAGGTCTTTCATTTTGCTTCCTGCCGCTTTTTGCAAAGCATCCGACATTATTTTCATACCATATAAGAACAAAGCAAGACCTGTAAAAAGTTCTATTATCATTTTATACCACAAAGGCATTCCTCCTGTTATGATTTTATCGTTATATTATATAAGTATCCTGTGTGCTCATTTATATTTATTTGCAATCGTTATAAAAATTGCGTAGTGACACTGCCTAGTTAGAAACCCACGTGCCTTGAGGATGCTCTAAAAAATACATCACGCAGAAAAAAAGAGTTCCGGACCTAAGAATAGGTAAATTCGTTCACTGTAATTTTAAAACTCGCTAACCCGCTCACACAGTTAAAATTACAGACGTTCACTTCATTAACCTATTCTAAGATCCTCCACAAAATTTCTGCTTAGATATGTTTTTTAGATATGCTACAGTTATCGTGCAATCGATTATATATTGTAGAGGCAGCATTGTGTAGGAACCGTAAAATTACTTAACGAAACGCAGGAAAAGCGAAATCAGAGCACCGGTGTAAGAGCCCACATCAAGTTATTTAGTTGCAACGAGTAAATTTTGATTTCGCCGGTCGTGAGTTTCGAAATTCAGGTTCCAAAACTCCTGCTGCCGTGCAATATATATCGGTAGTATAACACCGTTTAGCATACGCAAAATATCGCCAATACTAATTGTTGTTGCACAATTTTCTGCTATTCAGCCTTAACCTGGGATTTCTTTACATCATATCCTAATGCAGTGATAGTTTTTTCTATTTCTTCAATTCCAACCTTCTCCCCATCGAAATTCAATTTCACTTTGCTCGTGTTAAATGAAACATTTACGCTCTCTTTATCAACGCCTTCCAAAGATTTTACCGCCTTATCGATTTTTTGCATACATGAAGGGCATGTAAGTGTCCCCAATTGAATAGTTGCTTTATGCATTATCTTCTCTCCTTTGTTTTCTTTATATTTATATTTTCATATAATACTAAATCTTTTAGCCGCATCACATCATCTATATTACAATTCCTATGACTTTTTTTAAGTGTACCTCAGCAGTCTCATACCATTTAAAATTACTGCCAAAATACTGCCTTCGTGAACCAGCATACCTATGGACATGTTCATCCAATTGCTAAAAAACAGTCCGGCAAGCAAGAATAACACCACGCCTACTGCAATTATAATGTTTTGCATCATATTATTCGCTATTGCCTTAGTCAGCCCCAAGGCATGGGGCAAACGGCCAAAATCCGAATTCATAAGTACAACATCCGAGGTTTCTATAGCAACATCCGTTCCCCCTCCCATGGCTATACCTATATCTGCCAAGGCCAGTGAAGGGCTGTCATTTACACCGTCTCCAACAAATGCGACTATTTTACCTTTGGCTTGTAAATCTGCAATGTATGCGGATTTATCTTCCGGCAGCATATGTCCGTGAGCTTCTGTAAGGCCTAACTCTTCAGCTACTAAATCAACGGTTCCCTGGTTGTCTCCGGAAAGGACTATCAGGCTTTTCACACCCAAACCTCTTAATTTGCTTAAGTCTTCTTTTACACCGAGTCGTATTTGGTCTCGTATGCCTATCAAGGCTTTTAATTCACCATCAACTGATGAAAGAACAAGTGAATCTCCCTTTTTTTCAAAACGAGCTATGTCCTCACTCGCTTTTTTACTTATGTGTACATTTTCCTGCACCATCAGGGCAACATTCCCCACTGCCACTTTGTGACCGTCTGCCATGGCAACTATCCCGCCGCCTTTTACCACATTTGTGTTTTCTACGCTATAAAGTTTTTTCACACCTAAATATTCCACTACCGCTTTAGCCAAAGGGTGTTCAGATTCGCTTTCAATACTGGCAATGTAACCTAATATTTCATCCATATCGTCAGAATAAAACTCTGCATCTGCTACTTTGGGATTTCCTATAGTTAATGTGCCTGTTTTATCAAATACTATTGCATCAACTTTACTAAAATCATTGATTACTTCGCTGCCTTTTAAAAGAACACCATGCCTCGCCCCGTTGCCGATGCCTGCAACGTTTGAAACAGGCACACCGATAACCAATGCACCCGGACACCCCAGTACCAGGGCAGTGATTGCAAGTTCAATATTTCGGGAAAAAGCCCATACAATGATAGCGAGAACTAAAACTGCGGGGGTGTAGTATTTGGAAAATCTATCAATGAACCGTTCCGCCTCAGACTTTGAATCCTGTGCTTCTTCCACCAATTCAATGATTCTTCCAAAAGTAGTATCCTCTCCTACCCTGTCGGCTATTATTTGTATGGTACCGTTTTCTAAAATGGTTCCTGCATATACCTTGGAATCCGCCTTTTTGCCTACCGGTACAGATTCGCCTGTGATGCTTGCTTCGTTGATGTGGCCCTCTCCTTTTAGAACAGTCCCATCAACAGGCACCTTTGCGCCGGTTTTCACAAGCAAAATATCTCCCACATCAACTTCGTCCACTTCAACTTCTTCAAATTCCCCTTCTAACATTTGTTTTAAGGCGCTTTCCGGCGCCATTTCGGTTAGTTCTTTAATAGCCGAACGTGTTTTATTAAGAGTCCGCTGTTCAAGATAAGCACCGAAAAGGAATAAGAATGTGACTATAGCCGATTCCTCAACGTTATTTATTAAAAATGCCCCCGTAACCGCTACGGTTACCAATACATCTATACTTACAACTTTATATTTAAGTGCCTGATAAGCTTGAACAGCAATGGGTGCCACACCCAAAACAGAAGCTATGGAGAAAGCCCAAAATGATACTTCATGATTCTTTAATCCAAACTCACCGATAAATGCAGCTACAATTAAAATTCCGCCAAGCAGTGTTATTTGATTTTTTTTACCTAATATAAATCTCTGCAATATTCTTTCCTTTCTAACGTACTCAGTGTTCGATATTCGACACAAATATCAAGCTTTTACAATTGCTGAAACTAAGACTTTAACAGTTTTATTCATTATAGATCTTGTCTAATTCCTCCAACATTTTGTATACGGCTTCATAACTTTCACATACGTCCTCGGGAATTGTATAGTCATTTGTTATCTTTCGAAGCTCTGCGAATTCATCATGCAAATTTAGGCTCCCTGCTTTTGCATCCTGCAATTTTACTTTAATTGATTTAAATATTTCATGAACTTTGTAGAATTCCGGATGGTTTCCGCCGTGAACCCTGGCCACTATAGGAGCGTACAAATCCAGTGTTTTAAAATGCTTATCCTTTACCTCATTAAATTTTGTTAGCATGCTGATTCCTACTTTCTATTTATTTTATATAGTATTATTATACCAAAAACCCGTTTGATATAAAATAATACGATATGCCTTTCTATAATCCTTTTAGCAGCGAAGTCAAATCCATAAGTCCGGTGATTATGTGATCAGGCTCAATGTCAAAGACATAGGGAAGCCCTTTGGGATTTAACCATACGGTAGTTATTCCTGCGCTTTTCCCACCTTTTATATCTGATGTCAAACTGTCACCCACAATCACGGTCTCACTCTTTTTAAAATCCATAATCTTTGAAAAACAGTAATTAAAAAACTCAATATCAGGTTTATCGAAACCAATTTTCTGGGATATAAAAATATCGTCAAAATATTTCGCTATACCCGCACTTTTTATCCTTGATTTTTGGACTGCCGCCGTACCGTTCGAAGCCAGGTACAAACGATAATCCTTCGACAGTATTTTTAAAAGCTCCTCGGCGCCATCAATAAAATAATGCCCCACGCCAAGTAAATTCTCATAGTATTTGGTGGCAGATGCTGCACAACAATCGGCACCTATTTCATCAAACAATAGTTTATAACGCCGCTCCTTTACTTCTTTACGTGTCAGTTTACCTTGCTCCAATAACCTCCATTGTTCTAGATTCAATACACTGTATCTTGCCAATATTTTTTCTTCAGGTTCTATACCAAGGTGTTCCAGCGTTTTAGTTAGGGCTATTTTTTCGGCTTGATGAAAATCAAGTATAGTGTCATCTAAATCAAGTAAAATATTTCTTATCATAAATAATCTCCCGTCAAATATATTAATTTATATAATCCATTATTAATAAGGCTCCCTATAATATTAACGAAAAGGCTGGTTGTTTTCAATAATTATAGCAAATGCCCCTTGCATGGGCGAAGTAATGTTACAATAATATTAACCTGCAGAATAATATAATTTTCCAATATGCATAAAACTTATTAGAATGCAAACCGTCTATATAATAGTATTTATTTGGTAAAAGGAGGATACCTGTGAAAAGAATATATAAAAATTTGTCAATGATACTTTGCATAATTCTGCTTATTTTAATCATGACCGGATGTACAAAAGATTTACCTCAAGAAGAACCGGCGCATACTATAAATGTGACTATACCGCCTATGGTAATTACCTCTGATTTTG
>JAAYKT010000130.1 GCA_012522255.1 Clostridiales bacterium | reverse complement strand
TGGGAATGGATGATAAGATTGTTGAATTTGAAATAACCAATAACAGGCCGGATTGCCTAAGCATGTTGGGAATTGCAAGAGAAACAGCAGCAACCTTAGGGAAAAAACTAAAATATCCAAAAGTATCCCTGCCTACAGATTCAAAGGATGTTGAAAAATATGTTTCAATTGAAGTTAAAAATCCTGATTTATGCCCTCGCTTTGCCATAAGGGTTATAAAGAATATCACAATAAAAAGCTCTCCTTCATGGATGCAGGAAAGGTTAATTAAGGCAGGGGTAAGGCCAATAAATAATATAGTTGATATAACAAATTATGTTATGCTGGAATTAGGCCAACCAATGCATGCCTACGATCTTGATAAGCTGAAGGGTAAAAAGATAATTGTAAGAAATGCAGCAAAAGAAGAGATGCTGACTACTTTAGATGAGAAAAACAGGAATTTAAATGAATCGGTTTTGGTTATTGCTGATGGAGAAAGGTCTATTGGTATTGCGGGTATCATGGGCGGTTATGATAGTGAAATAGAAGATTATACAAAAGAAATCGCCCTGGAGTGTGCAAACTTTAATCCTGTAAGTGTTAGAATGTCTTCAAAACGCTTGGGATTACGGACTGAAGCTTCTTCAAGATTTGAAAAAGGTTTGGATTGGGAACTTATACCAATTGCGATTAACAGGGCTTGCTACCTAATCGAGCAACTTGGTGCGGGAGAGGTTGTAGACGGCATCATAGATATATACCCCAAAATTAAGGAAAAAAGAATTATAAATTTCAGAACAGACAGAGTCAAATGGCTTTTAGGAATAGATATTTCAGTCGATATGATTAAAAGAATGCTCAGGTCCTTAGAATTTGAGGTGGATGGAGAAGAAGTGCTTAAAATTACAGTACCGACTTTTAGGGACGATATAGAAACAGAAGCAGATGTAAATGAAGAAATAGCAAGGCTTTACGGATATGACAATATTCCATCAAAGTTAATGGATACAACATTTACACAAGGGGTAATAAGCGAGAGGCAAAAGATTAAAAATATAGCAAAAGATAATTTAACAGCACAAGGGCTTTATGAAGTTCTGACCTATTCATTTGTAAGCCCCGGCGTTTTCGATAAAATCAATTTGGCTAAAGGGGATCATAAAAGAAAGGCTATTACCCTAATTAATCCCCTTGGAGAAGAGCAAAGTATAATGAGAACTACGATTATACCAAACATGTTGGAATTGATCGGTAGAAATTATAACAGGAAAATTGAAGAGGGAAGCTTTTTTGAAATATCAAAAGTTTATATAGCTCAGTCATTGCCTTTAACTGGCCTGCCGGATGAAAAGGATACTTTAACTATTGGTATGTATGGTAATTATGATTTTTATGATTTAAAAGGAATAATTGAAAACCTTCTGTCCTGCTTAAACATACAACATTATAAGATATTGCCTTCGAAACATGATACTCTACATCCTGGCAAAACAGCGGCACTTTGGATTAACAACATTGAAATCGGTTTTTTTGGAGAAGTTCATCCTTTTGTTTTAAACAATTATGATATACCGGCTAAGACATATATTGCTGAATTGGATTTTGAAAAAATCTTTGCCAAAGTAAATTTGAACAGGATATTTGTTCCTTTGCCGAGATTTCCATCTATAGAAAGAGATATAGCTATTGTGATAGCAAATGAAGTTTCTTCGGGACAGATAGAAGATATAATAAAGAATAAAGGCGGTAAGCTGATAGAAAGAATAGAATTGTTTGATGTATATAAAGGTTCGCAAATAGAGGAAGGATATAAAAGTTTAGCTTTTAGATTAGTTTATCGTTCAAATGAAAAAACTCTAACTGAAGATGATATAACGAAAGTCCATAACAGGATTATAAATTCTTTGACAAATCAGGTCGGGGCAATATTGAGACAATAAAAATCTAACAAATAACGGTAATTTTTGGCTTATGGTGATTTAAACAAAATTACAACCATTAGGGACTGATATGAAACCTCCAAAGTAGACAGTCTGATTAATTAAAATTAGATTAATTACTTGGAGGTATTTTTTATAGAAAAAAACCTTGGTATAACAAAGTAGTAAAAATTAAAGACTTCTAAGACCATGAATACATTTTTGGCAGTTTATGTAATATATATAGAATTAATTGTTTTGAGATTTCACTATAGATGACATTCCTATGCAAATTGTTTTATATAATAACAAAAGTATTGTAAATGAAAGGGTGCTATGAAGGAATTATAAAATTTATAAAGAATATATATATAAACTCTATAAGCTCGAAAAGGGGTTGTTATTATGATTACTAAAAAAAAGGTATCTGTTAAGATTTATGGAAATGAATATACTGTTATCGGTGATACTTCCGAGGACTATATACAATATCTTGCGGAAAAGATTGATGAAATAATGAAAGAAATAGGGGGAAAGAATAAAAGATATAGCCCAACAATGACAGCGGTGCTTACTGCCCTTAACTTAGACGATACCTTACATAAGGTAACTGAGGAATTCGAGAACCTTCAGGAAGAACTTGGCAAGATAAAAGAAGAATATGCAATTCCCGTTGAGCAGTTAAACAATGCAAATGCAGAATTAGAGGTAATAAAAGACCATTACAAAGCGGCTCAGGAGGCATCAACTAAAAATCAAATGGAAATAACCAAACTTAGCAGTGAAAATATAACATATAAAGATGAATTAAAAAATCTAAAATTTGAGCTTGATGTTTCAAAAAATACTTCGAAAGATTTGCAGAATAAACTTTTTGAAAGTCAAATAGAACTTTTAAAGACAAAAAAAGAATTGGAAAATTTGAAACTGAGAACTAAAAAGGAAAGCATTTAAACATTGATTTTTATAATCCGCAAACAACATGGTTGACTTACGAGGTGGTTAAATGGATGATAGAACACTTAAAGTTTTGGAATATAACAAGATAATTGATATGTTGGCAGAGCACACTGTTTCAAATCTTGGCAGGGAGATTGTTTTGGCGTTAAGGCCCGGCAACAATATATATGAAATTAAAGAATGGCTTCAGGAAACAAGCGAGGCTGTAGAAATCTTATTAAAAAAGGGCAGTGTTCCGTTAGAAGGCATATATGATGTAAGAACACCTTTAAAAAAGGCAGAGATAGGCTCCATCATTGAAAACAGTGAATTGTTAAAGATATCTGATACATTATCAAGTGTTAGAAAACTTAAATCCTTTATGAAAGAAAAAGGTGATAGTTCATATCCTATAATAGAAGATTTGATAAGTTTATTAGTTGAGTTAAAAAGTATTGAAGTATCGATAAACAATGTAGTTTTAAATGAAGAAGAGATTTCGGATAATGCAAGTCCGGAGCTTAGTTCAATCAGGAGAAAAATTAAAGATACGCATATCAGGATAAGAGATAAGATGAATAGTATGGTTACATCAGTTTCTTATCAAAAATACCTGCAAGAACAAATCATAACTATCAGAAGTGACAGATATGTAATACCGGTAAAGCAGGAATTCAGAAGCAATGTACCGGGGGTAGTTCATGATACTTCTGCAAGCGGAGCCACATTATATATAGAACCCATGGCAATAGTCGAAATGAACAATGATTTAAAACAATTAAAAATAAAAGAAAATGATGAAGTAAGAAGAATATTATTACAATTAAGTGCACAAATATCTGAAAAGAATCAAGAGATAAAAACAAACCTAAAAATACTTACGACTCTTGATTTCATTTTTGCCAAAGCTAAATTTTCTTTGAATTACAATTGTATAGAACCCCTTATAAACGATTTGGGGCGGATAAGTTTAAAAAAAGCGAGACACCCACTGTTAGACCCAAAAACCGTCGTGCCCATTGATATACATTTAGGTGATACGTTTAATATTCTTGTAATCACGGGGCCTAACACGGGGGGCAAAACCGTATCTTTAAAAACTGTGGGTCTGCTCTCATTAATGGCACAGTCCGGCATTCACATACCTGCAGCAGACAGGAGTGAAATAAGCATATTTGACAAAGTATTTGCCGATATAGGAGATGAACAAAGCATCGAACAAAGTCTAAGCACGTTTTCTTCCCACATGAAAAATATCGCCTATATACTCAATGAAATTACCGAAAAATCTTTGGTGCTTTTTGACGAATTAGGTGCCGGTACAGATCCGACAGAAGGTGCCGCACTGGCAATGTCAATACTGGAACTACTTCGCAATAAGAAAATAAAGACGGTTGCCACCACACATTATAGTGAGCTCAAGGCTTATGCCTTAACAACGAAAGGATTAAGCAATGGTTCTGTTGAATTTGATATACAAACACTAAAACCCACATTTAGACTTTCAATAGGTATGCCGGGTAAATCCAATGCTTTTGAAATATCAAAAAAATTGGGACTAAATGAGGCAATAATTGAAAGGGCAAAAGATTTTATTACAAAAGATAAAATTAAGTTTGAGGATATAATTACTAACTTGGAAGAAAGTAAAAAGAAGGCAGATGAAGAAAGGGATATTTCAGAAAGGCTCAGATATGAGACAGAACAAATTAAAAAAGAAGCAGATAGGAAGCTCCAAAAATTAGAAAGCCAGAGAGATAGTATTATTAGGAAAGCGTATGAAGAAGCAAAAGAAATAATTGATAAGCAAAAAGAAGCAATAAATGAAATGATAAAAGATTTAAAAGAGGCTGCAGATAAGGAAACAAAAGAAAAATTATCTGCTGCCGAAAAAGTCAGATTAAGAATTAAAAACGTTGAAAATGATATGCAGGCAAAATCCAGTGATATACTTTTTGGCAGAAGGCATAAACCGCCTAAAAAATTAAAATTGGGTGATACAGTAAGAATTATAAGGTTGGACCAAAAGGGTTATGTAGCTACAAGCCCTGATGAAAATGGAAATCTGGTTGTGCAGGCAGGTATAATGAAGGTGAATGTGAACATAAATGATTTGCAGCTTGAAAAAGATGAAGATACAGTAAAAAAGGTGACGACAAACTATACAAATATAGCCAGATCAAAATCATCTGCATTGCCTTTAGAATTAGACCTTAGAGGGAAAACGTTGGACGAAGCCTTGTTTGATGTAGATAAATATTTGGATGATGCATTTTTGTCCAGGATCAAAAATGTTACTATAATTCATGGTAAAGGGACCGGTGTTCTAAGATCAGGGATAATGCAATTATTAAAAGATCACCCAAATGTTAAATCTTATAGACTTGGCGGTTACCATGAGGGTGGGGTTGGTGCTACAATAGTTGAACTTAAATAATAAGGATGGATGTTCAAATGCATGCT
Source organism: Clostridiales bacterium (assembly GCA_012522255.1). Lineage (GTDB taxonomy): Bacteria > Bacillota > Clostridia > Lutisporales > Lutisporaceae > JAAYKT01. The sequence goes on along the minus strand of JAAYKT010000130.1, from coordinate 9,131 downwards.
GATGTTACAGAAGAATACTACTTTTTAACTTTTAAGTCCACTCATGATGTATTGAAATTTGATAAAAACACTGCAAAAAAGAGCTATAAAACAACAATAATGCCTGTACCAAGAGAAGTCAGCCATAGTTGCGGCTTGGCATTGAGGTTTGATATAGGCGACTTGGAAAAAATAAAAGAATTATCTAAAAAAAGAAACCTGCAAACAGAAGGTTTATATAAAGTTACGGTTTCCAACAAAAATAGAATCATTAAAGAATTAGAGGGATTTCATTAATACGGACTCTTCTATGTTTCCGGTACATTTAGGCTCTAATCACCCGGTAATCCGGTAATTGGACCTTATAATTTTGTTATTCGGCTAAAGTCTTTTGGGTGTTCGGGGTTATTGAAAAGTGGGATAAGCCTCTCATATAAAAATTATATATGGAAGTCATTAAGTCTTGTATAATGAATAAAAGAAAGGGTGGTCAAAATGGAGGATAAAGTAAAAAATACAATCGCTGCATTGGAAAAAAACAAAATCCCGGTAAAATACTTTGAAAATGAAGAGAAGGCTGTTGATTTTTTATTGCAAGAAATAGGGTCGGATAATAGCGTTGGAATAGGCGGAAGCATAACAATATTTAATTTAAACTTGCACCAAATTCTAAAAGACAGGGGGAATAAGGTTTATTTCCACTGGCTTGAAACCAAACCTGAAGATGCGGATAGTGCGAGGCTCATTGCCTCACGTGCAGATGTTTATCTGACAAGTACTAATGCACTTACAGAAAAAGGCCAGTTGGTTAATATTGATGGGATAGGAAATAGAGTGACTTCTATGATTTATGGCCCTAAAAAGGTTATCGTAGTGTGTGGAACAAATAAGATAGTAAAGAACGTTGATGAAGCCATTAGCAGAATAAAGGATAATGCTTATAAAAACTCGCAAAGACTCAAGCTTAATACGCCCTGCGCGATAACAGGCAAATGCAATGACTGTGACAGTTCGCAAAGAATGTGCAGTGTGACGACAATAATTGATAAAAAACCGACGAAAACGGATTTAAACATTATATTGATTGATAAGGAACTGGGTTATTAAAAGCTACATTTTGGCGCCGTAATCAGAAGTTACTGTTCACATGTTATTTGTTAATACTTTTAATGTTAGAAATATTAGCATTTGATAGAGATTGCGCTAACATGATAAGAAATGGAAAAGCGCTTAACTTGAAGGTTTGTGACCATAGGGTTATAATATCTTTAGAAAATTATTAAAATGTGAGGTAGGATAATGATAAAAAACTTTGATGAACTCCTAACCACTGTAAAATGTAAAAAAAAGATGAAAGTAGTGATTGCAGCCGCACAGGATGTAGATGTTATAGAAGCAGTGTACAAAGCAACAACAATGGGATTGATTAACCCGATATTGGTTGGAGATGCCAAAAAAATTTCAGAAGTATTTGATAAACTAAACATATCGGACGAAGGTTATGAAATCATTGATGAACCTGATTTGATTGAGTCTGCAAAAATAGCGGTATCCATTGTAAGAGAAGGTAAAGCCGACTTCTTGATGAAAGGATTAATACAGACTGCCGATATCATGCGGGCGGTACTGGATAAGGAAAAAGGATTAAGAACTGACAGTCTTATCAGTCATGTAATGGTATATAAGGTTGATACCTATCCCAAGTTTATATTTTTAACAGATGGTGGTATAAATGTTGCTCCGGATTTGAATCAAAAAGTCAAGATATTGGAAAATGCCATCAAGGTGTGCCATGCCTTGGGTTTGGACAAGGTATATGTATCATGTCTTGCGGGGGCGGAAACCGTAAATCCGAAAATACAGACTACAGTCGATGCAAAGGCTATTGCAGATATGAAAGAAAAATGGGCTGGACAAAACGCCGTTGTAGAAGGCCCCGTTGCCTTGGACTTGGCAATTAACAAAGCTGCTTGTGAACACAAAGGTTATAAAGGTGAGGGGGGAGGAAGGGCAGATGTATTATTGGTGCCCTATTATGAGGTAGGAAATGTTTTGGGCAAATCAATGACCTATTTGGCCAACTCTCAATCGGCAGGCATAATAATGGGAGCCAAGGTACCCATAGTTCTGGTATCAAGAGCAGATTCATCAGAAACAAAATTGTTATCAATAGCATTAGGCAGTATTATAGCATCATATAAATAACATAGGGAGGTAGAAAATTGAAAGAATTAATGTCAGGCAATGAGGCAATAGCGAGAGGGGCTTATGAAGCGGGCGTAACTGTTGCAGCAGCTTACCCCGGGACACCAAGTACAGAAATCCTGGAAAATATAGTTCAATATAAAGATAAAATCTATTGTGAATGGTCGCCAAATGAAAAGGTAGCAACCGAAGTTGCCATAGGTGCTTCAATAGGCGGAGCGAGAAGCATTGCGGCCATGAAACATGTAGGTTTAAATGTTGCTGCGGATCCTATTTTTACCTATTCATACTTGGGTGTTAATGCAGGATTTGTGTTGGTAACAGCTGATGACCCCAGCATGCACAGCTCCCAAAATGAACAGGATAACAGATATTATGCGAAGTTTGCAAAAATGCCAATGTTTGAACCATCGGATAGTCAGGAATGCAAAGATTTTATAAAAGAGGCTTATAAAATAAGCGAAGAATTTGATACACCCGTTCTTTACAGAGTTACGACGAGAGTATGCCATAGCAAAAGTATAGTTGAACTTGCAGAAAGAGAAGAGGTCGAATTCAAACCTTATAGCAGAAATATTCCAAAATTTGTTGCTGTACCTGCCACTGTTAAGCGTGCAAGGCTCAAGGTAGAGGACAGGTTAAAGGCATTGGAGGAATATTCCAATAAGTCTCCGGTAAATAAAATAGAATATAATGACAAAAAAATAGGCATAATTACTGCAAGTATCTCCTACCAATACGCAAAAGAAGTATTTGGAAATGATGCATCATATTTGAAATTGGGATTTACTTTTCCTCTACCTATGGATCTGATAAGAGAATTCAGCGAAAATGTTGAGACGTTGTATATTGTAGAGGAAGTAGAACCTTTTATGGAAGAGCAAATTAAAGCCGCAGGGATAAAATGCATAGGTAAAGACTTGATACCTAATTATTATGAGCTTAACCCAGAAATAGTGGCAAATTCCTTGTTAAACAAAGAATCCGAAACAAAAACATTAAAAGTTGAACCTGCACCGCGGCCGCCGGTTCTTTGCCCCGGATGCCCCCACAGGGGATTCTTCTATGTAATGTCCAAAAAGAAGAACACTGTCATAACAGGCGATATAGGATGCTACGCATTGGCTGCCTCACCGCCGCTTGGCGCAATGGATACCGTAATATGCATGGGTGCCGGATTCAGCGCGGGAATGGGGATTGCAAAAGCCTTTGAGGTATCCGGCAGGGATGGTAAAGTTTTTGGAGTTATGGGTGACTCCACATTCTTTCACTCAGGTTTAACGGGTGCCTTGGATATAGTGTATAACAAAGGAAATATGATACCTGTGGTGTTGGATAACAGGATAACAGGAATGACAGGCCATCAGGATAACCCGGGTACAGGAAAAACTCTTATGGGGCAAGACACTATGGAAATCAATCCGGTAGACGTTTTAAAATCATTAGGTTACAAGACTGTAAGGGTAATCGACCCATGCGACTTAAAAGCTGTGGAAGATACAGTAAAAGAAGCTGAGGAAAGTACAGAACCCTTTGCTATAGTGACAAAAAGACCTTGTGTTTTGATAAAAGGGTTACCTCCTTTTAAAATTAAATGTGAGGTTGACAGGGATAAATGTACAAAATGCAAAATGTGCTTAAAGGTAGGTTGTCCGGCAATTTTCTTCAAAGATGGTAAGTCATTTATAGAACCATCTATGTGTGTAGGTTGTGAAGTATGTATGCAGGTATGTAAATTTGATGCAATTAAAAAGGTTGGTGAAGAATAATGAAGGAAACTAAAAGTATTCTCTTTGTTGGCGTTGGTGGCCAAGGTACAATATTAGTAAGCAGACTTCTTACGACCGGACTGATGAAAGCGGGTTATGATGTTAAAATGTCCGAAGTTCATGGGATGGCCCAAAGGGGTGGGAGTGTTTCAACACAGGTTAGATATGGCAAAAAAGTTTATTCACCAATCTTGGGAAAAGGACAAGCCGATATACTGGTTGCATTTGAAAAGATGGAGGCACTCAGGTGGAGTGAATACTTGAAACCTGATGGGATAGTCATTGTAAATAACTACGAAATACCGTCACTTCCCATTGCTATTGGAAAAATAGAGTACCCTGAAGGAATTTTAGAAGAGCTTCAAAATAACTTCAAAACCATAGTAATAGATGCGGGAAAAGTTGCAACAGAATTAGGTAATGTAAAAACCCAGAATGTTGTATTATTCGGTTCGTTAGTTAAAGCATTTGGCCTTACAGAAGTAGATTGGATAGAAGTATTAAAAGAAATAATACCCGAAAGAATGTTGGATATTAATATTAAGGCCTTTAATAAAGGCATGGAAATGCAATAAAAATGGGGGAATATTCCCCCATTTTACTTAAATTTTATTTTTATAAAAACAGAATTAGGCGTTACTGTATATATGCAGATGCCTCTTATGGATTAACCTTAGCGAGCATTATGCGGTCAATTCTGAGGAATTCTGTATTTTTAGCTTTGTAAGAAGAACCTTTTAGATAATTTGGTTGACAAGAAAAATTAATACATAGATTTTAGGAGCAAACGGTGAAAAACAGTTTTTTTCCACTGAATGATGAACAAAAAAGAGCAGTCGGGCATCATGAGGGGCCTTGTTTGGTTCTGGCGGGGCCCGGCACGGGAAAAACTACAATTATTGTAAACAGAGTTTTAAATCTAATAAAAAAATACAAGGTAGAACCTGAAAACATTTTAGTGGTTACATTCACAAAAGCAGCAGCAGAAGAGATGCATAAAAGATTTATGCTGCTTGAAGGATATACAAATACTTATAATCAGGTTACTTTTGGCACATTTCATTCAGTTTTTTTTAAAATTCTTAAACAATACAAAAACTATAAAATTGAATACTTGATCAATGAAAATGAAAAGAAGTCAGTCATAAAATCAATTCTGAATAACATGGGACTTGGCTTTTATGGAGAAGGGCAAGCCCTTGAGGATTTGCTGAATGAATTGGCTTATATAGAAAACATGTTGATTACTGAAAGAAAATTCTTGCCGCTTTCATGCGGTTACAGTGAATTTTGGGCGATATATGATCAATACAAAAAATATAAGGTTAAGGCAAACAAATTCGACTTTGAAGATATGGTAACGCATTGCTATAAATTAATGATAGATAACAGTCAAGCATTGCACAGCCTCAGGATGAAGTATAAATATATATTGATAGATGAATTCCAAGATATAAACAAATCACAACTTGAAACAATATTTTTGATTGCGGATCCTTTGAATAATCTATTCATAGTAGGGGATGATGACCAATCAATTTATAAATTCAGGGGCTCTGATTCCAAGGCCATGCTCAGGTTCCCAAATCAATATAAAAACACAACAGTTATAACATTAAAAACTAATTACAGAAGCAGCAAGGCGATACTTAACTCCGCAATGTGTGTAATAAATAACAATAGTGAAAGATATGAAAAAAATCTAATAGCTTGCAACGGATTGGGAAATAATCCTTACATTGTCCCTATCCAGGACAACGAGCAAGAGGCACAGGCTGTAGTATTAAGAATTAAAGAACTATTAAAAAACGGGATGGATTATTCAGAAATGGCAGTATTATTCAGAACACGAATTCAGTCGAGTGCCATAATAGATAATTTTATTCTAAATCGAATCCCGTATACATGCAGCGGAGGGTTGTCTTCAGTATATAACCATTGGATTAATAATGATATAATAGGTTATTTGAAAGCCTCACATAATATTGACAGAAATAATAATATTTACAGGATAATTAATAAACCTTACAGGAAAATAAGCAAAAATATAATTGCAAATTCAATGATGTATGATAAAGATATGCTGGATGTTATGTTGATGCAAAACTCAATTGAAATGTACGAGAAAAAGAAATTAAAGAAATTAAAAAGCAGCTTGGATAAAATAAAAACAATGAACCCCGGAGAAGGTATATCTTATATAAGATACTATATAGGTTATGAAGATTATATAAGACAATGGGCAGATAAGAAGAATATAAAGGTAAAGCCTTTACTTGAAATAATGGACGAAATCAGTGCTTCCGCAGATAGATTTGGTAATATACCAGAATACTTAAGACATTTAAATTTGGTTAAAAAAATCGAATACGAAGGCCTTAAAGAAAAAAGCAGTGTAAAGATCATGACAATGCATAAAGCAAAAGGTTTGGAGTTCAAAACCGTTTTCATTATCGGTGCCAATGATGGGTTGACACCTTATTATCTGACCAATGATTACGATAAAGGCCTTTTAGAAGAAGAAAGAAGACTATTTTATGTATCAATGACGAGGGCAAAAGAACAACTCTATATTTATGTACCAAAATATAGATATGGAAAAAGGGCAAAACCATCAAGATTTTTAGATGAAATGGTAATTTATAATTAAAAAAAAGTTTTCGGAGGTGTTAAAATGAATCATGCAGATATCGGCGTGTTCGGAGGTTCGGGTTTTTATTCTTTTATGGATAATGTGAAGGAAATTGAATTAGATACACCATATGGTAAACCCAGTGATAAAATAGCAATTGCGGATTTAGGTTCAAAAAAGATTGCCTTTCTGCCAAGACACAGTAAACACCATGCCTTTCCTCCTCATATGATTCCTTATAGGGCAAACTTGTATGCCATGAAACTTTTAGGAGTGAGGAGCATCATTGCACCAACAGCTTCAGGAAGTTTAAAAAGAGAAATAAAACCCGGAAATTTTGTAGTATGTGACCAATTTATAGACAGAACCTGGGGAAGAAAGGATACTTATTATGATACGGAAACGAAGCATATAAGCTTAGCTAATCCTTATAATGAGGAATTGCGGCAAATGGCAATAGAATCATGTATTGATGAAGGTGTCGAATTACATAAAAAAGGGACAGTAGTAGTAATACAAGGTCCCAGGTTTTCTACGAAGGCTGAAAGCAGATGGTTCAGCAGTATGGGTTGGGACGTTGTAAATATGACTCAGTATCCGGAATGTGCCCTGGCAAATGAACTTGAAATACCATACGTAAATATTTCATTAATCACAGATTACGATGCCGGATTGGAAGGGGATGACAAAATTGTTCCCGTTACGGAAGAAGAGGTTTTCAGAGTGTTTAGCGAGAACAATGATAAAGTTAAGAAAGTTATACTGAAAATGATAGAAAAGATAAAATAATTCTAAATACAGGAGGCCAAATGAATAACAAAGGTATTATTATAGTTTTTGAAGGAATTGATCAGTCAGGGAAAGGTACACAGGCAAAACTTTTTGTGGAAAGCTTAAGAAGCCGGGGTTTTTCTGCTGAATATTTGCATTTTCATGATACGAGCACACCTATAGGCAAAGAATTACAACTTTTCTTCGAAGGCGACAGGGAATTTAGCCCGATTGTAAGGCAGTTATTGTTCACAGCTAATCGGTACGAGAGAAATGATTATATCAGTGAATCAGTAAAAAACAATGACTTTATAATAATAGACAGATATATTCCTTCGGGTTTGGCTTATGGAATCGCAAACGGTATTGAAATAGATTGGATGCTTAATTTGGAAAGTCATCTTAATCAACCGGATATTGTAGTTCTTTTGGATATAAGCTCAAATACTTCTAAAAAAAGAAAAGCAGAAGAAAACAGAGATGTATATGAGAAAGATTTAAAATTTCTTGAAAAGGTAAGGAAAATATACTTAAAATTAGCAAATACCTTTGATTGGATTATAATTGATGGTACTGCCAATACAGATGAGGTTCAAAACATGGTAATGGAAAAAGTTAAAGAAAAACTGAAAAATAAAGGCTTATATCAAATATAGCGAGGCTAAAAAGTCTATCACTAATTTGAATCGTTTTTGGTATTTACAGAGATTAGCATTATGTGCCTCGTTTGAGTTTTAATCGTTACAAATGTGTATAATTGCTTACAAGAACAGATATAAACCTGTGTGTTATTTTAAATCGAATATTTATAGGTTTTTTCAACAAAACTTATAATCTCCTTAGCCGCGTTGGGTTTTTTGAGAAAGGCGGATATATCTTTTATACTTTTGATTTTTAAATCCAAATTCAGTATATTCTTTATCAGATAAGGTATTTTGTTGACGTAAGTTGCTTTAACAGCTACACCATAATTCAACAAAAAATCCGCATTATCTGACTCTTGCCCCGGCAGAGGTGAATAAATAATTAAAGGTTTTTCTTTAGTTATGATTTCGGCACATGTTACTCCTCCCGGCTTGGAAATAATGAAATCGGATATTTCTATCAATTCATGAACATTCGGAACAAAACCATAGATTATTAAATCATTTTTAGCACTTATGCTTTTAAGGCCGGATTCCAGTCTTTTATTCCTGCCTGTAATAGCAATAATTTGTATGTTATCAAATTTATCATCTATTTCTTTCACAATTCCATTGATAGACCCTAATCCCAAACCTCCGCCCATAACCAACATAGTTGTTTTATCTTTCAACTCAAGTTTATTCAATATTTCCTTCTTATCCGGTTTCATTGAAAATTCTGATTTTATGGGAATTCCAAAAGGCAGCACTTTATTAATATCTACATCATAACTTAAAATACTCGGGATTAAAGATTCATGGGCTACAACATAGTAATCGGTAACATCGTTTATATAGGATGAGTGAATATTATAATCGGTTATAACTGAAATAAGGGGGCTATGTATAAATCCTTTTTCTTTCAAACTTGCCATTATAGAAGAAGGAAAACTATGAGTGCAAAAAATGACATCCGGTTTAGAATCAACAATGGATCTTTTTAGTTTGCTTGATTTCAATTTGTTTGTAATATCATTAATATCTATTATAGGATCTAATTTATTTGTCTTTTCATATATTTTTCCCCAGGCCTTCGGATAAAACTTCAATATATTTAAATAACTATCTAAGATTACCTTATCCAATAATGGG
>JAAYKT010000015.1 GCA_012522255.1 Clostridiales bacterium | reverse complement strand
TTGGTAAGATACCAAGAAAATCATGATTTTTGCAATGATTTTTGTTTTTTTTTGTTTTTTTGAATGACTAAATGCCATCTCCCAACTTTTAGTCTGACAAAGGTCTCATTTACTTTGACCGCCCACCCTAATTTACAACTAAAGGTTACAGTGCCCACAATATAAATTGCAACTGTGCATTTTTCTGCAAATATGGTAGAATAGTATATGAGACAATTTTAACTGGAAGGGGATTAATATGCCGGAAATGCTAAAAATTGTTGTTAACAACAAATACAATTCTTCATATAAAAGAAATACAAAATTAGGTGATATTGCAAAGGATTTTCAATATTCATTTAAACATGATATATTGGGTGCAATTATTGATAATGATCTTAAAGAATTTAATTACACATTGACAAAGGATACGAATATACAGTTTATAGATATTACTTATCCATATGGAAACAGATTTTACGTTCGCAGTCTAATGTTCTTATTGATAATCGCCGCCAAAGAGGTCATGGAGGGATGCCGGATCACGGCAGAGCATTCCTTGAGTAAGGGATTGTATTGCGAAATACATGGTTTGGAACCCTTGGATGAAGATATTATAAAAAAGATAGAAATTAGAATGAAAGAACTTGTTTTAGAGGATATACCTTTTGTAAAAAATAGATATTTAAAAGCAGATGCAGAAAAAATATTCAAAGAACGGGGACAATGTGACAAAATCGGTCTGCTTAAATACAGAGAGAAAGAATATATAAACTTATATGAATGTAAAGGTTATTATGATTATTTTTACGGATATTTAGTGCCTTCAACGGGTTATTTAAAAAATTTTGAATTAAAATTTTATCCACCCGGGTTGATTTTAAGGTACCCAAATAGAAGGGATCCGGATAATATACCCGAATTTATTCCCCAACCACAATTATTCAGGGTTTTTAGGGAATTTGAAGAATGGGGTAAAATTCTTGAAATTGAAAATATTAGCCATTTAAATGGTTATATTGCAAATGGAAATATTAATGAATTGGTATGGATTTCCGAGGCTTTGCACGAAAAGAAAATAGCGGAAATAGCGGACAGAATAAGTCATTCCAAAGATAAGAAGAAGCTTGTTCTGATCTCGGGGCCTTCTTCTTCAGGAAAGACTACTTTTGCTCAAAGATTGGCAATCCAACTTCGCGTTAATGGTTTAAAAACTGTCGAAATTTCTATAGATGACTTTTTTAAAAACAGAGAAGATACACCAAGGACTCCTGAAGGTGAGTATAATTTTGAAACCCTCGATGCCATTGATACAGATATTTTTAACAAGGTCTTAAAAGGATTGATAAACGGTGAGGAAGTTGAAATCCCCTATTATAATTTTCATACCGGGTGCAGGGAATGGAAAGGCAGAAAACTGAGTGTATGTGATGACCAGATTATTATCATTGAAGGCATACATGGCTTGAATTATAAGCTTACGAAGGGTATTGACCACAAACTCAACTATAAAATCTATGTGTCGGCATTAACTCATTTGAATATAGATAATCATAACAGAGTGCCAACTTCTGATTTAAGATTGATAAGGAGGATAGTGCGGGACTATCAGTTCAGGTCCACAGATGCTCTGACAACTATCAAAAGATGGGATATGGTCAGGCGGGGAGAGGACAGATATATTTATCCTTTTCAGGAACAAGCAGATATAATGTTTAATTCATCTTTGGCCTATGAGCTATGTGTGCTGAAGCCTACTGCGGTGTCTTTGCTTAAAAATATAGATGAGAACGTAATAGAATATATTGAAGCTAAAAGACTTTTAAAATTTTTTAACTATATACTGCCATTTAATTCAAAATGCGTTCCCAATAACTCTATCTTGAGGGAGTATATAGGGGGCAGCTGTTTTAATGTATAGCATATAAGTATACAATAGCAATAGATAAAAAATTCAAACAAACGGGAGATTGTCTATGAATGATAATGGAGAAAATTTTGTATTTCTATTACAAGTTTATAATGATGTGGAAGCTGATATTGTAGAAGGGTTGTTGTCCCAATACAATATAAAGACAGTAAAAAGATACAGAGGCAATAAAAGCTTTATAAAAACCATAATGGGGACTGTTTTAGGAGTTGATATATTTGTGAAATCTCGGGATTTGAAAGAAGCAAAAGATATTATTGCAGATATGGATATGGGTGATTCTAATAATGATTTATAACGAATGATTGGATTGTTTATATTCACGGGCGGTGTGTTGTGCATGTTATTAAGTATTGAGTGGGTTCTTACAAGTGTAATAATTGTATAGTTATTAACATCTTAAATGGGGGTTAAAAAATGGATGATGCTATAAGCTTCTTGAAGAACATCGAATTGGAAGGTTCTGATTTTAAAAAAGACCTAAGTTGTTTGGAAGTAGAAGAGCAAATTGAAATACTAAAGATTTCCTGCGAAGAGTTTTACCCTGAGGATGAGATTTATAAAAAACTGCACGAATCAATAAAGAACAATAAACCGCTGAATATCAAGTTTGGAATAGATCCATTGTCAATGGATTTACATATTGGGGATATTCCACCTCTTGTTCTTTCCGGGAAGCTTCAACGCATGGGCCATAGCATAACCGTTCTTATGGGTGATGCTACAGCAGTCATTGGGGATCCTTTTCGTTCATGGGATCCTAAGGAACTAAACCGTAAAAACATAGAAAAAAATTTAAAACAATTAAGAAAGCAATTAGATAATTTCTTGGACTTTGGGAAAGTATCAACGCTATATAACAGTAGTTGGTTGGATGATGTTAAGTTGCCTGAAATAATTGACTTAATGAACAGAGTAAATATTACAGAATTATTAAGACAAGGGGATTTTCCGGAAAAGCTTGAAAAAAATGAAGCCATCCCATATGCAAAACTTTTATATCCATTTATGATGGGTATGGACTCAATAAGAATTAAGCCGGATATAGAAATTGGTGCAAGCAATCAATCAAACAGTTTTCATATGTGTAGACAGATGATGAAAGCTATCGGTTTGGAACCTGAATTAATTATGACAACATATCCCATATCACAGGCTCATAGCATATCTATAAACTCAAACCCTGTTGATATTTTTAGTTTGGTTTCGAAAGTGGATAAAGATAGCATATATGATTGGTTTAGGTTGCTCACGGAAGTAATGCCCGGGAATTTGATTAGCATTAAAAATTATATAAATGAAGGAAAAATAAATTTGCAGGCTATCAGAGAGGTTTTAGCCAAGATAATAATATCCAGAATGTATGATAGAGATAGCAGTGATTCTGCATATATAGAATACATGAAAGAACTTGTTAAAAATTCTAAAACCCAAGAGGTGGCGATGATATCGGGAAATGTTAAATTTGGAGAATTTATTGCAGCTTCAACTGAATTGACATTAGCCGAGGCAGATGAATTAATCTATACAGGAGGTGTAAATGCTCTCAGTTGTGACGGAAAGTGCTTAAGTCATATAGTAGACTGTGATGCAGATATTAACTCTTTTGAATTTGATAAGTTTTATATCATTATTTCGGACAGGCTTATTTTGAGCATAAAAAAATAGCAATATAGTAAAGTTTTACACTCATATATTCTCCTTCAATGCAAAAAATAAACTAAATATTAATTATGAAGGTGATTATATGAGATGTAAAAAGAAGTTCTGTTTTTTGATTTTTCTTGTTGTCATATTCATTTTTCCGAGCTGCGCTTTGAGAAGAATTCCTAATCCTACTACTGATTCAAATATGGATTTTAATTTGCCCGGTGGCGGTAGTCGTATATCTCCCCATGATAATTATAGCCCGGGATGGGAAAACTCAGGCAAGATTGGTGAGAATATTAAAGGGCAAGTTGTTAAAGTCCCCGGTGTTAAAAATGCCGCTGTTGTAGTATATAATACGAGTGCATATATAGGTATAGAGACTGACGAAAATGGAAAGACAGATGAAATGAGCAGAGGCGGGAATCAAAGCCAAAACATAATAAACCAGGTAGCCAAAAAAGCTAAGGAAACTGAAGGCTCGATTGCAACAGTGTACGTTAGTTCAGATGAAAATTTTATGCAAAAAATAAATGATATTTCTGATAGTATTAGGAATGGAACGGCTAAAGGTAATTTTAAAAATGAGATAGATGAATTAGTGAGGGGCATGAGTCCAATCGAATGATAAAGACATTGACGAAATTCATAAAAAAACAAGCCTGATTGCAAAAATCAGGTTTGTTTTTTGTCCAATCTCATCACCGAAAGGACTTTTTTATGCAGGTTAAAAAGCATATCGGATAATTTAGTTTTGTCCGTAATGGATTTATAGGCTATTAGCCTTGTAACTTAATACTGTCATAATACAATTATCAGATAAGGATGAGTCATAGTGCGATACCTTTGAATAAACAGCACCTAACATACATATGGTTGCATATGAAAATCTAATATGTTATGCTCGAGAAAAGATGGTAATATTCTTGTAGCACTTGATATGGTGTGCTGGTGTGATATAATAAAATAGTTAAAACAGGATTAACTTGTAATCAGTAATATACAATACTTAAGGAGGATGTTGATGAGTTCAAAATTAGAAAAGGTTGAAAATAATATCGCTACGTTAGAGATAGATGTTTCATCCGATGAATTGGAAAAAGGCATTTTAAAAGCTTACATTAAAAATGTTAAAAAATTTAATATTCCGGGTTTTAGAAAAGGAAAGGCACCAAAATCACTTATTGAAAAATATTATGGAGAAGGAGTATTTTACGAGGATGCTATTAATGAGGTTTGTCCCGTGGCATATGAAAAAGCGGTGGACGAGCACAAACTGGAACCTGTGGATACTCCAAAGATAGATATTATTGATATTGAAAGTGGCAAAGGACTGGTTTTTAAAGCGGAAGTTACCGTAAAACCGGAAGTTGTTTTGGGAGAGTATAAGAGTATAGAAGCAGAAAAAAAAGAGTATAATGTAACAGATGAAGATGTTTTAAATGAGATAGAAATTATGAGGGACAAAAATGCCAGAATAATTGACATAACTGATAGACCGGTAAAGTCGGGTGATAAAACAATAATTGATTTTAAAGGTTTTGTGGACGAAAAAGAATTCGAAGGCGGAGCAGCGGAAAATCATGAATTGATAATAGGGTCGGGGCAATTCATTCCGGGTTTTGAAGAACAGCTAATTGGGGTTGAAATAGGCAAAGAAGTAGACATTTATGTCAATTTTCCCGACGACTACAGAGGAGAAAATCTTGCGGGGAAACCGGCACTTTTTAAAGTAACAGTAAAAGAAATTAAGGAAAAAGAGTTATTGCCTTTAGATGATGAGTTTGCAAAAGATGTCAGCGAGTTTGAAACATTGGATGAGTTGAAAGATGATATCAAGACCAAAAAGACCGAGGAAGCAAATCTGAAAGCAAAGCATGAATATGAAGATTTGGTTATTAAAAAAGTTGTTGAAAATGCTGAAGTGGAAATACCGGAAATAATGGTAGAGAATCAAATAGATACTATGCTGAGAGATTTTGATTTTCAATTAAGGTATCAGGGTCTTAATTTGGAAACATATTTAAAATATATGAATACTACAATGGAAGAAATCAGAAAAACTTACAAAGATGTGGCCTTAAATAATGTTAAAACACAGTTGGTTCTCGAGGCTATTACGAAAAAAGAAGAAATTGATGTAACTGAAGAAGATTTAAACATTGAAATCGATAGGATTGCAAGTCAATATAAACAAGAGGTTGAAAAATTCAGATCAACATTAAAAGATGAAAACATCGACCATATAAAAGAAAGCTTGGCAGTCCAAAAAACAATGGATTTTTTAATAGAAAACAGTATTTCCAAATAGTAAATACTTATTAGGAGGGAAAAAATGAGTTTAGTACCGATAGTTGTCGAGCAAACAAATAGGGGCGAAAGATCCTATGATATATATTCAAGGCTTTTAAAAGATAGGATAGTATTTATGGGAGAAGAAATTCACGATATTACGGCATCTTTGGTTATTGCACAATTATTATTTTTAGAGGCAGAAGACCCGGAAAAAGACATTAATATTTATATAAACAGCCCGGGTGGTTCGGTATCTGCCGGGTTGGCTATATATGATACCATGCAGCATATAAAGCCTGATGTATCCACCATATGCGTAGGTATGGCTGCAAGCATGGGAGCTTTTTTGTTAGCCTCAGGGACTAAAGGCAAAAGGTTTGCATTGCCTAACAGTGAAATAATGATACATCAACCTTTAGGCGGTGCAAGAGGTCAAGCAACAGATGTCATCATACATGCAGAAAGGCTTATAAGAACTAAGAAAACGCTAAATAAGATTCTAAGTGAAAAAACAGGTCAGCCCTTGGAAAAGATTGAAAAAGATGTAGAAAGAGATTTTTTTATGTCAGCAGAAGAGGCCAGCGCTTACGGCTTGATTGATGAAGTCTTATACAAGAGGAGATAGGGAGAGGTGTAATTATGGCCAAATATGAGGATAAAAAGCAACTTAAGTGTTCTTTTTGTGGTAAAAATCAGGATCAGGTACGAAGACTTATAGCAGGTCCGGGAGTATATATATGTGATGAATGTATAGAATTATGCCAGGAAATAATTGATGAAGAATTTGAAGAAGATATGGACATGGAAATTCAAGACGTACCAAAACCTTTGGAAATAATGGATTTTCTTAATAAATATGTTATAGGTCAGGATGAAGCAAAAAAATCCTTGTCTGTAGCAGTTTATAATCACTATAAAAGGATTAATTCCGAGTCCAAGTATGATGATGTTGAGTTGCAAAAAAGCAATATTGTTCTTATTGGCCCTACCGGGTCAGGTAAAACACTATTGGCACAAACCTTAGCCAAGATGCTTAATGTTCCTTTTGCAATAGCCGATGCCACTTCACTAACCGAAGCAGGTTATGTGGGAGAAGACGTAGAGAATATTTTGCTAAAACTGATACAAAATGCAGATTATGATATAGAAAGAGCCGAAAAGGGCATTGTATATATTGATGAAATTGATAAAATTGCAAGAAAGCTTGAAAACCCTTCTATAACGAGGGATGTTTCCGGGGAAGGTGTGCAACAGGCACTTTTAAAAATATTAGAGGGGACTACAGCCAGTGTACCTCCACAAGGTGGAAGGAAACATCCACACCAAGAATTTATACAAATTGATACTACAAATATACTTTTTATTTGCGGTGGCGCTTTTGACGGGTTAGATAAAATAATAATGAATAGAATCGGTAAAAAAACCATGGGGTTCATAGCTGATATACAGAAAAAAAAGGATGAAGATGTTGGCGAAATATTAAAAAAACTTTTACCCGAGGATTTATTAAAATACGGTTTAATACCTGAATTCGTAGGTAGGCTTCCGATACTGGTAACTTTGGGTTCATTGGATGAAGATGCCTTGGTAAAAATTCTTACCGAACCAAAAAATGCATTGGTTAAGCAGTATCAAAAGTTATTTGAGATGGATAATGTCGAATTAATATTTGAAGAAGATGCATTAAATGAGATTGCGTTACTTGCCATGAACAGGAAGACGGGAGCCAGGGGGCTTAGGGCTATATTAGAAAGTGCTATGGTGAATGTAATGTTTGATATTCCGTCGAGAGAAGATATAGATAAATGTATTATCACTAAAGAAACTATAAAAGACCATATAGAGCCAATTATAGTTTATTTAGACCCCGGTACCAAAAAAACAGTCAAAAAGCAAAGCAAAAAGGGAAGTAAAACAAAAAGAGACACAGCATCTTAGCCGATTGGGAAACCAATCGGTTTTTTATTGTATTTTTAGAATAAGAAAACCAGTCTTTTATTATAGTAAATAGGTTATTGTTGGTGAATTAGTTTTATCGTATTTTAGCAATTAATAAATAAACATTTAGCTACCTTTCTTAATATTATAAAAGATACTTGAAAAATTTAGCAAGGCAAAATCTACAGGATAAAAAACCATGTCAGGCTAATAATATTATTGCGATGGATGATTAAAATGGAAGGGAGCTAATGGCTTGTCACAAACATACTTCTGGTTACAATTGCTCTTTATTATAGTAATAGGTGTCTACTTTATCAGCGTTATGAAACGGCAGCAAGGCAGTAAAGTTATAGTTGAGAAGGAAAGTAAAAAAGAAATGGATAAGCTTCAAAAATTAAGGGATATAAAACTAAGCAAACCTTTATCCGAACTCACTAGACCATCGAGTTTTGCCGAGATAATAGGACAGGAAAACGGAATTAAAGCACTTAAGGCAGCACTTTGCAGCCCTAATCCACAACATGTAATTATTTATGGGCCCCCGGGAGTAGGAAAGACAGCTGCGGCAAGATTGGTTTTGGAAGTAGCAAAAAAATCCCCAAAATCTCCTTTCAGGCAGGATGCAAAGTTGATAGAAATGGATGCAACTAATATTAGATTTGATGAAAGGTGTATCGCCGACTTGCTTATCGACTCGGTACATGACCCGATATATCAGGGGGCGGGTGCGATGGGTACTGCGGGCATTCCTCAGCCAAAACCCGGAGCAGTAACAAAGGCACATGGAGGAATACTGTTTATTGATGAGATTGGAGAACTTCATCCTATGCAAATGAACAAACTATTAAAAGTTTTAGAAGATAGAAAAGTTTTGTTAGAAAGCGCATATTATAATTCTGAAGATACAAATATACCTTTTCATATTCATGATATTTTTCAAAATGGCCTTCCAGCGGATTTTAGGCTTATCGCAGCTACAACAAGAGGGACTGAGTCCATACCTCCGGCACTCAGGTCCAGGTGCTTGGAAATATACTTCAAATCTCTTGCACCCGATGAAATAAAAACAGTTTGCGTTAATACAATGGAAAAAATATATTTTGACATGGAAGAGAACGTGCCGGAAATCATTTCAAAGTACGCCACAAATGCCAGGGAAGCGGTAAACATTTTGCAGACGGCGGTAGGAATTAATGTGAGTGAGTGCAGGGATAAGGTAACAGTACAAGATATAGAATGGGTATTAAATAGCGGCCAATATAGCCCAAGGCCTGAAAAAAAGATAAGCTCGAAACCTCAGGTAGGTTATGTAAACGGCCTTGCGGTTTATGGACCTAATATAGGTGCATTGTTAGAGATTGAGGCTTCTGCAACGGCGGCAGACAAAGGTGAAGGTAAATTAGTTGTAACAGGTATTGTGGATGAAGAAGAGTTGAGTTCTAACCAAAGCAGAACTATTAGAAGGAAAAGTATGGCAAGATCATCTGTGGAAAATGTATTAACGGTCATTAAAAAATACTTAAATGTAAGCCCCTACGATTATGACATACATCTTAATTTTCCCGGAGGTACGCCTATAGACGGCCCATCTGCAGGTGTAAGTATAGCTGTTGCAATATATTCTGCTATAATCAATGTTCCCGTAGATAACAGTATAGCAATTACCGGTGAGGTATCCATAAGAGGTAAGGTTATGCCGGTAGGAGGAGTAGTTGCAAAAATTGAAGCAGCCAAAGCCGCTGGTGCCTTGAAGGTTATAATACCAAAGGACAATTATCAGGAAATGTTTAATGATATGGTAATTGATATATTGCCTATGGATAACATCCAGGAAGTTATTGATATAGCCTTGATAAAAGAACAAGAAACCAAAATATGCTTGACAGCAATAACCGATGTTGGTTATTTAGCTGCTAAAGGGATCACAAATTTGAATAAAAGCAAATCCAATATAACATCGGCACATAACTAATATACATAGTAAATTACATGTAACAAGGCGGTTGTATTGGACGAGCAGTTAAGGTACATATGCTATATACTTACGTTTCCAATGTCAAAAATCGTGTCGAATACAATACTTATTATTATGGAGAAGATATAGTGCGAATAGTAAAAAGGGGCATTTTGCAGCTGAATGATCAAAGGAAATAAAAGTTGATTAAAGAACTGTATAACTATATAATGTATTAGACATGGCCAAAAAGAAATAATACCACATACAGGAGTGAAATAAATGTCAGAAAATAAAAAAAGTTTGCCGCTTATTCCCCTTAGGGGTTTGAGTATTTTTCCATATATGCTGCTTCATTTTGATGTCGGTAGGGAAAAATCTATAAAAGCATTGGAAGAAGCAATGATAAATGATCAAATGATTTTTCTTGTTACTCAAATTGATCCAACTACCGATATACCAACTAAAGAAGACTTTTATCAAGTAGGTACCGTTTCAAAAATAAAACAGTTGTTAAAGCTTCCCGGGGATACCATCAGAGTCCTTGTGGAAGGCATTGCAAGGGCAGAGATTCAATCTATTATTTCAGACGATCCATATTTTGTAGTCGAAGTGACAGAGTATGCGACTAATTTGCATGAGGGCAATCTTGAAATTGAGGCGTTGAGGCGTAGTGTATCGGAGGCATTTGAAGAGTATGTAAAGCTTAACTCCAGGATTACCCCCGAGATTTTAATTACTATATCCGGTATTGAGGATATTGATAGATTTACAGATATCGTGGCTTCAAATCTAACCGTAAAAATTGAACAGAAACAGGAAATCCTATCTCAATTTGACGTAAAAGTTAGATTGGAAAAACTTTATTTTGTTTTGCTTAAAGAAATTGAAATATTGGAACTTGAACGAAAAATTAATAACAGAGTAAGAAAGCAGATTGATAAAACGCAAAAAGAATACTATTTAAGAGAACAAATAAAAGCTATGCAAAAAGAATTAGGAGATAAAGATAGTTTTGAAGAAGAAATATTGGAATACGAGGACAAACTTTCAAAATTAAAATTACCCGACGAGGTAGTAAATAAAGTAAAAAAAGAGATAGATAGGCTTACCAAATTGTCACAGGCATCTCCGGAATCAGGTGTAATCAGATCCTATTTGGACTGGATATTTGATTTACCATGGAATGTTGAAACAAAAGATAATCTGGATATAAAAAATGCCCGTAGGATCTTGGAAGAAGACCATTATGGATTGAAAAAAGTAAAAGAAAGAATTTTGGAATACTTGGCTATAAGAAAGCTTGCAATGAATATGAAAGGCCCTATACTTTGCTTTGTCGGGCCTCCGGGGGTTGGCAAGACTTCAATTGCAAAATCAATTGCAAGAGCCATGGATAGAAAATTTGTTCGTATGTCTTTAGGAGGGGTAAGGGATGAAGCAGAAATAAGAGGACATAGAAGAACATACATTGGTGCAATACCCGGAAGAATAATCTATTATATTAAACAGGCAGAGACCAAAAACCCTGTATTTTTATTTGATGAAATTGATAAAATGAGCAGTGATTTCAGAGGGGATCCAGCATCTGCATTATTAGAGGTTTTGGACTCTGAACAGAACAAAGATTTCAGAGACCATTACCTTGAACTGCCATTTGATCTTTCAAAAGTTATGTTCATTACCACAGCGAATACTATTGATACAATACCTGCTGCTCTTTTAGACAGAATGGAAATAATCTATTTATCCGGTTATACTGAAGAAGAAAAGTTGAACATAGCTGTTAAGCATTTGATACCAAAACAAGTAAAAGAACATTCAATAAAAGAAGAGCAGATTTCAATCAATGAAAAGGCAGTCAGTACAGTAATTAATAACTATACAAAAGAATCGGGTGTACGTAATTTAGAAAGAGAATTGGCTAATATAATTAGAAAAGCAGCAACTGAGATAGTGGAAAAAGACAAAAAAACAGTGAAAATAAACCCGAATAGTGTGATGAAGTATCTTGGTATACCACGTTACAGGTATGACATGGCTAATTTAAAAAATGAGATTGGAGTTGCTACAGGCCTTGCCTGGACCCCTTACGGAGGGGATACACTTTTTATTGAAGTAACGACCATGACAGGAAGCGGGAAATTGGAGTTGACCGGTCATTTGGGTGATGTAATGAAAGAATCAGCCAAGGCAGGCCTCAGTTATGTAAGATCCAAAGCCGAAAAGATGGGTATTGACGTTGATTTCAGCAAAAAGGTTGACATTCATATTCATGTACCAGAAGGTGCCACTCCAAAAGACGGTCCATCTGCCGGTATAACTATGGCTACTGCGCTTATATCGGCTTTATGCAACATACCTGTAAGAAAGGATGTTGCCATGACAGGCGAAATTACGTTGAGAGGTAGAATTTTGCCCATAGGTGGACTGAAAGAAAAGGTGTTGGCTGCTAAAAGGGCCGGTATTAAAAAAATTATAATACCAAAAGAGAATGAAAAAGATATAGAAGAAATACCTGCTAATGTAAAAAAAGAAATTGAATTTATCTTAGCGGATAATATGGATCCGGTTTTAGAGCACGCTTTGTTCAGAGGTGAAGACAGTGATAATTAAAGACTGCACCTTTGTGATTTCTGCAGTGAACTTTAATCAATATCCTGAAAGTGACTTGCCTGAAATAGCTTTTGCAGGCAGGTCAAACGTTGGAAAATCCTCACTAATAAATTCCTTAGTGAACAGAAAAAAACTTGTAAAGGTGAGTTCCAGCCCCGGAAAAACCAGAACAATTAATTTCTTTATTGTAAATGATGAACTTATGCTGGTGGATTTGCCCGGGTACGGATATGCAGCGGTATCAAGAACAGAAAAGATAAAGTGGTCCGGTATGATTGAATCATACTTAACAAAAAGAAAAAATTTGATATCTGTTATTTTATTAGTTGACATACGTCATAAGCCTTCAAGAGATGATGTGATTATGTATGATTTTGTTAAGTATTATAACAAGAAGGCAATAATCGTAGCGACAAAATTGGACAAGATAAGTAAGAATAATCTATATAAAAATCTTAAGGCAATAGAAAATACTTTGAATTTGGATGAAAATGATGTTTTGATACCTTATTCTTCGGTAAATCATATAGGAAGGGATTTATTGTGGAACGAAATAAAGTTCAGGATGTAATTGCGTTAGGGGGAGGTAGTTATTGGACATAGCCCGTGCTGTAGTATTTATATTCGTATTTATTATTATTAATATACCGATTTTTACTCAATTGTACAATATCTTTTTAAAAAGGTTCAACAATTTGCAAATTGTTGTCATATCGGTTTTGTATTGGGCAAGTGCTATATTTACCGAAAACCTGATTCCGTTTATTGTGGTTGTTATACTGGTCTTCAATTATCATTTAAAAACTGAGGAGAATAACAGCTTGAGAAACAACAATGTATGGAAATTTGAATGGAAATATGTTTTTGGTATCAGTATTTTTACCCTTATCTTCATGGTAGTACTTACGCTGATTAATTCTGTTTATATTTTAATTCTCAATTATTTTTTGAAATATGATATTAAGCCGCAAAGCATTGTAACTGATTTTTATAACTCGGGATCCTATGTTAAGGTTGTTTATTTTTTGCTGATAGTAATTTTTGCACCCTTTGTGGAGGAGTATGTTTTCAGATATTATCTTTATGATAAAATTTTCCTTTCTTACATGCCTGCTGCCTATGCTGCGACACTATCTGCAGCAATATTTACGATAGCCCATTACAATGCAGGAGGAGTGCCTTCTTTTTTTGGATTAGCCCTTTTCTGCAACTATATTTATGAAAAGAAAGGTTATTTTGCAGCGGTAGCGGCTCATTTGATATTCAATCTAAGCACTATAGTATTACTATTATTTATAGAAATATGATTTTTATTATTTGGTTTATTAAATAAGCAATTCAATTTTTTATATTTAAAAAGTAATAAAATTGGAATAATAAAAAGACAATAAACTTTTTCTTTTTGAAGGAGGCTAATATGTTAAAAAGCATGACGGCAATTGTCTTTACTGCTATCCAAGTTTTATTCATATGTTTTGGGTTATATTATTTTTTTATGTCCATTTTTGGCTTATTAGAAAAGCTCAATGTAAAAAGTTATAGAGGGTGCTTGCCTGAAAAAAAATTTGCTATATTTATTCCGGCTTACAACGAAGAGGAAGTAATCGGAAATATAGTTGAGAATCTTATTTGTTTGAACTATCCGAGGCAACTGTTTGATGTTTATGTTATTGCAGATAATTGTACAGATAAAACAGTACAAATAGCTTCAGATAAAGGAGCAAAAGTTCTTATACGAAAGGATAATAAGAACAGAGGTAAAGGGCACGCATTAAAGTGGGCCTTTAATGAAATTATATTTAAAAAGTATACCGATTATGATGCTATAGTAGTATTTGATGCTGATAATCTTGTATCTAAAAATTTTTTAAGAGAAATGAATAACAAATTATGCGAGGGTTACAAAGTACTGCAGGGTTACATTGACAGTAAAAATCCTGAAGACTCTTGGGTAACTGCAAGTTATTCCATAGCATTTTGGGCTGCAAACAGATTGTTTCAATGCTCCAGATGGAATTTAGGTTTAAGTTGTGAAATCGGTGGAACCGGTTTTTGCGTTGATACGGGCATACTTAAGGATGTAGGTTGGGAAGCAACATGCCTTGTAGAAGATTTGGAATTCACAATAAATCTGATTTTGAACGGAATAAAGGTTGGTTGGGCTCATGATGCCGTGGTTTATGATGAAAAGCCCATAACCCTGTCTCAATCCTGGAGCCAAAGATGCAGATGGATGCAAGGTTTTGCAGATGTAAACTCAAGGTATTTTATTAAATTAATTAAAAAGGGTATAAAAGAAAAGAATGTGGTCTATTTAGACTGTGCATTATATACATTGCAACCCTACTTGATTCTATTAGGCGGCTTAATGATTTTAGTGCCCATACTTAATGTATATATGTTTGACAATGAAATGTTCATATTAACGCTAAAAATATTCCCTAATTTTTTTAAAGTTTACAGTGTTATGCAGTTATCATTAATACCTTTGAGCTTGTATATAGATAATAAGCTTTCCTATAAACTGCTTTTATATTATCCCACCTATTTATTGTATTGTATTACTTGGATTCCCATTGCAATTGAAGGCATTTTGATGATGAAAGATAAGGAATGGATTCATACCAGGCATACAAGAACATTATCAATACATGAATTAGAATAAAACTTTTGTGCTAAAAACTATTAATGATGATATAATGTATACAAACTCTCCGTAAAAAAGGGAGGTTGTAATATGGATAAAAAAATAGGTTTTTTATTTGCCGCTATATCAGGTGCTTGTTTTGGCTTTTTACCTATATTTGCAAAACTCGCATACAGTCACGGCGGCAATGCCATTACGGTTTTGGATGTAAGATTTACAACGGCTGCGTTAATTATGTGGGTAATTTGCTTTGTAAAGAAGTTAGACTATAAAATTGGCAAAAATAAAATTATATTTTTGATTTTACTTGGCTCCATAGGATATAACTCAACAACTGCAGCCTACTTCGCAGCATTGAATTACATATCCGCACCTTTGGTATCGTTGATATTTTATACTAATCCAATAATTGTGTCAGTTCTTTCTTTTTTTATAATAAAAGATAAAGTAACAAAGAATAAAATAAGTGCTCTTATATTATCATCAGCAGGATTAATGATGATTGTAGGATTTTGTTTAGGCAATGTGAGCCTTAAAGGTGTTTTCCTCGCCGGTTTTGCTGCCGTTTTCTATTCCTTTTATATATTAGCAGGAGAAAAAACCAGGAGCTTAAATCCTATTATAGTTACGACATATGTGACTACAGGTTGTTCCATTGCAGTTAACTTGGCAGGTATAATCTCCGGTGGCCTGATTAAAATGTCATTTAACGCATGGGCTTATAGTATTGCTACTGCAGTGTTTGCAACTGTAGCAGCAATATTGACATATTATGAGGCCATGAAAAGGATAGGCCCTTCACAAGTAGCGATAATCAGCACCATAGAGCCGGTAGTAACTACGATTATGGCTACAATTCTGTTTAACGATTTCTTATCTTTTCCACAAATCATGGGTGGAGTCTTAGTTATTTCAGGAATAATAGTATTGCAGAATCCGTGGAAAAAGGATACGGATCTGGCTGAAGATGTTACTGCTTGAGCC
>JAAYKT010000129.1 GCA_012522255.1 Clostridiales bacterium | reverse complement strand
TTTTTGTTATTACCGCTGCTTCAGGTCTAAACATTTAAAGAATTTGAAGCCTGCGGTTGTACATTACAGTTTTTCTGTAATTACAGATATATGCGGAGGCAGGTTTAAATGAACGGACTTAATTTTTTAGAAAAAATAATAGAAATGTTGCCGGATCCTTTTTATGCTATAGATTGCGATGGTAAGGTGGTTCTTTGGAATGCCTCAATGGAGAAACTGACTAAAGTGGCAAAAAAGGATATAATAGGTCAAAGCGATTATTCACATTCAATTATTTTTTATGGACATAAAAGGCCAACTCTTGCTGAATTGGTTTTGAAATCTGATGAGGAAGCGGAAAAGTTTTACTACAGATTTAATCGAAATCCTGATGGTTCCGTGGAAGGGGAAACCTATAGCCCAAAAATGGACTATCACTATTGGGGTAAGGCAGTTCCTATATTTGAAGATGATGGTAAAATTATATATGTGTTAGTCTTGTCAAAGGATGTAAGTTTCATAAAGGGTATTCAAGAACAACAGGAGGAACTTCTGAAAAGATATGAGGCTCTTTTTATGAACAGTCCTGACGGAATTTTGTGTATTGATGAAAATCATATAATTTTTGATGTAAATGAGAGCTTTTTAAAAATATTTGGTTATACAAGGGACGAGTGCATAGGCCGGGACCCGGATGATTTGGTCATGCCATTGCATTTAAAACCAAAAGCAAAAGAAATGACCAATATTCTTTTTGAAAAATTTATGGTTGATTTTGAGGATTTAAGATACACCAAAAAAGGAATGCCGCTTATTGTAAATGTAAGAGGTATTATCATAAGGTCAGGGGATAAACTCATAGGCGGCTTCGCAATTTATACTGATGTTACTGAAAAAACCAAAAACAAAGAAAAGCTGGAATCTACAAATAAAGAATTGGAAGCCACTATAAAACAGTTGATGGAAAGTAAAGAAGAACTGAGAGCCCAATATGAAGAAATACAAAAATATGCGGAAAAAGTTGAATACTTAGCGGTTCACGATCCCCAGACAATGATTTATAACAGGTTAAAATTGTCGGAAATTGCGCTTACGGAGATAAATGAAAACAAAAGAGGGGCATTGATACTCTTCGATTTAGATGATTTTAAGACTATAAACGATATTTTTGGCCATGCATATGGGGATGAGATTTTAAAACAAATAGCTGGGAACATGAAATGCATGGAAAGTGATAAGTCAATTATTTTTAGGCATGGAGGCGATGAATTTCTCATTCTATTAAGAGAAGAAGACCCTGAAAAGATACGGGAACATGTGGAAAAGATAAGGAATTGCTTGAGAGAAAATGTTATTGTAGATAGTGTTGGAAACAGGATAACGGCAACCATGGGTATTGTGCGTTACCCTCATGACGGTGAAAGTATTGACGAGCTTTTGATTAAGGTTGATATTGCTCTCGGTAATGCAAAAAAATCGGGAAAAGACAGGTATTTTTTCTTTAATGAAAAAATGATGAAAAGTTTTAATACACGAATAAATATAGAAAACATGCTTAGAAGGGCTTTGGAAAACGAGGAATTTACTATTCTATACCAACCCATAATAAAAACTGAAACAGGCAAGGTTACTTCTTTTGAGGCTCTGTTGAGGATCAAGGGAAGCAATATATCCCCTGATGAGTTTATACCCGTTGCGGAGGACAGTGGTTTTATACTTCCCTTAGGTAAGTGGGTTTTAAAAGAGGCAATCAAGCAAATAAGAACATGGATGGACATAGGGCTGCAGCCACCTCCTATTTCTGTAAACCTTTCGCCGAAGCATTTTTACGATGTTCATATTGATGAGTATATAACTGATACTTTGACTGAGTTTGATGTTCCCTCGCATTTACTGGAGATAGAGATAACTGAGAATATATTTGCTGAAAATAGATATGAAACAATTAGCATACTAAACAGACTTAAAGAAAAGGGAATAATCGTTTCACTTGATGATTTTGGAACGGGATATTCCTCTTTAAATTATCTCACATTTATGCCTCTGGATAAAATTAAACTGGATAAAAGCCTGATGGTCAGACTTATTAGGTCTGACAGTGTTATGGTTTTGGAAAGTCTTGTGGCTCTTGCCCATGGACTCAATTTAGAGGTTGTAACAGAAGGCATTGAGACAAAGGATGAGTTTATAAAAATGAAAAATGCCGGCAGCGATTACCTGCAAGGGTTCTTATTTAGCAAACCCATTGCTTTTGATGAGGCGGAGAAGCTTTTTAACAAAAACTTATTAGGTTTCATATATCAGGGTTAATTTTGCTGATGTTCATATGTTGTTTACTTAATGTTTTCATCATCAAATACAATAATTTGTTACTATGTATAAGCTATAGTGTGAACAGTAAAAACACGGTTTTTACAAAAATATAAATAAATTTTAATATTCTTGTATATTATAATAATTAGGTATATAATAATTGTTAGTGTTACGCCAGGCCTGTGGTTGAAAGTCGACGCCAGTCGCAGGCGAAACGACCCACGTAAGCAAAATACGATTTTGTGAGCATGGTGCGGCTTAGGAGTAAGTCCGTCCAGAGCAATCTGTGAGGAGTATCAGTGAGGAGCATAATGCTTGAGCGAGGCTCCCCGACGGCGAGTGTGGGGGCAAAGACCAGGTCAGCTGGCGAATAACCAATATCAGGGTATAGGTGATTGGTTGAGAACGTTTTTTCCGGATATTCGAAAAATCTTGTTCTATAGGCCGACCTAACCTAAGTAAAAAAGAAAGAGGGATTTTTCATGTATCAGGACAAAACATTAGTGTGCAAGGATTGCGGACAGGATTTCATTTTTACAGCCGGAGAACAAGAATTCTACGCTGAAAAAGGCTTCCAGAATGAACCTGCAAGATGCAAAGATTGCAGAATGGCCAGAAAAGCAAATGCAAATAGCGGAAGAAGAGAAAGAGTTATGTATGATGCAGTTTGTGCAGAATGCGGAAAAGAGACTCAAATACCTTTTAACCCAACCAATGACAGACCTGTATATTGCAGAGAATGCTTTGAAGCAAGAAAAAATATGTAAGTAGAACAGCCGCGAAAGCGGCTGTTTTATTTATACGATACAGGCACCCGGGCACCGGGATTATGGTATTCCTTTGGGGTCAGGATCCTTTCACAAGCCTCAGGATGACAATATCGTGATATGAGGCTCTGCCTCAGGGCGTGTCATTTTGAATGCCTGTGTCCCTTTGCTTTCCACTTTAAGCTGTTAAGGGTTAGGGGGTTGAATAATTATGCAGGCTATTGGATTAATACTTATACTATTAGTAACAGATTATTCGACATTATTTTTTTTCACAAGAAATCAACAAAAACTTGTGTGTGAAAACATAGCAGTATCAACTTATCAACAGACTTATACACATTATCCACAGATTCCACACGTTAATCACAGCTTCTTACAAAAAAATATCCACAAGAAATCAGCTCTTTAAAACATTTCTAAACCTTCAATTATCAATAATTGTCGAAGTTTTGGAAAAAATGATAATTATACAATAAAAAACAACAAATATTTATAATAAAACAAATAAGATACCTTATTAATTGTTATTTTTCAAGTTTATGTAAGTTTATTGTTAAAATCACGTTTCAATTATGCAGGATTATTTATCCTGATGTAGAATAAACTATATATACGGTAGCATAATAGTTGCGAAAGGAGTTGTTGTTATGCGTATAAAAGTCAGCGGGAAAAATATTGTGGTTACAGAGGCTTTGAAAGAAAGGATTGAAAAAAAGCTTTCTAAGTTTAACAAGTTTTTTAATCCCAGTACCGTGGCACATGCAACTTTGACTGTTGAGAAAAGCAGACATATTTTTGAAGTTACTATTCCTTTTAATGGCGTTATACTTAGGGGTGAAGAGGCTACCGATGACATGTATTCATCTATTGACAAGGTTGTAGAAAAGTTAGAAAGACAAATAGCGAGGCATAGGACCAAGCTCGAAAGAAGAATTAAAGACGGAAGTGTGAGGTTTGATAATTTTAATTTTGAAGTGACCGAAGAGGAAAGCCCTGAGCCCAAGATTGTCAGAACGAAAAGATTTGCCATGAAACCAATGCCTATTGAGGAAGCGGTCTTGCAAATGGAACTTTTAGGTCATACCTTTTTTATGTTTTTTAATGCAGAATCGGAAGAAGTTAATGTGGTCTACAAGAGAAAAGACGGAAATTACGGTTTAATAGAGCCGACATTTTAATAAAAAAGTGGTACAGCCGGACTGAATTCGGTCCGGCTGAAACATTTTTTGCACTTATTAGAGGAATTATTAAAAATTAATCGAATATATAACAATCGATGGTATGTGAGGTGAATATTGTGGAAGAGACCATTATTATGAAAGAAGAAGACGTAAAATCCCTTATATGCAAGATACCCGGAATCCTGTCTTGCAAGGTTATTATGTCAACAGATAACAAAATAGATGAGTTGCACGTTCTTTGTGCACAAGGCAAAAATACAAAACAAATGGTAAGGGATATCCAATCTGCTGTAAATGCTAAATTTGATACGGATATTGATTACAAGGTAATAAGCATCGCCCAAATAGATATAGAAAATTTTAGGGAGAGTCGTTTAAAGATTTCCGGCATAACACTGACAAACGTAGGAAATACCATTAAAACAGTAGTCAGTTTAGAACATGACGGCCAACTTTACGAAGGTACCAGTACAAAAATAAAATCCCAGACCAATAAATATAAAGCGATAGCTGAAGCAACCATTGCCTCAATAGAAAACTTTATTAGTTTAAAAGATGTATTCTATTTAGAGGGGATAGAAAAGAAAAGGATAATCACCGAAGAGGCTTTCTTGTCTATCGTAGGCTATACATATAAGGAAAGCAACAATATATTTTGCGGGTGTTGTTTAATAAAAAGCGACGAAAATGAAGCAATAGCAAAATCAATACTTGATGCAATAAATAGAATAATAGGAACTATAGTTTAATATTTGGCCGACATTTAATAGCGGAGGGGTTTGCCTGTTCTAAATAGCGGAGGGACAGAGCCTAATATAAAGGAGGCAAACCATGAAGAAGCTAGTAGGAGTTATTGTTACTATTCTTTCCCTTATACTGGCCGGAGGAGCACACGCAAGCTGGTTATAAATAACGGAATGTCGGCCAACTTATATTGAGGTGAAATAATGCCAAAAAAGTTAAAGCAGTATTTAACATTTATTATTGGACTTGGCTTTTTATTTTTTTTGTTAACTTTTAAAAATGCAGGAACTATAAACTATAAAACGTTTTTGTTCTTTCTTGTGTTGTCGGTAGCGACAGAATCTTTAGCCGTTGAAACTCCAAATGAAAGAGGTTTGTCTGTTGGTTTTGCCATTGGGCTTACCCTTATGTTGGTTTTAGGAGTACCTCAGGCATGTTGGATTTCAACTTTGGGTATAATGTTTCGGTATGTTTCAAAAGATGATAAACATTATCACATATTTAACACCCCTATATATAAGACATTTTTTAACGGCGCAAATATAATGCTTTCAATAGGCTTGGCAGGTATTAGCTATGAAGCCTTAGGCGGTATTCCTGGACAATTGGAAATAATAAATATTGTGCCTATTACGTTTGCTTTAGCTATTTATATATTGGTTAACAATTTTATTATGGCTTTTTTAATGGCGATTTTGACGAACGAGAATGCCTTGAAAATTATACGGTCCAATGTATTTTGGGTTATCAGAGATAATTTTGCTATTGCCCCTTTAGGTATAATTATGGCAATAGCCTATAATAATTATGGAACTATAGGAGTACTGCTGTTTTTCGGCCCATTACTCCTTGCCCGTTATTCCTTTAAAATGTATGTTGATATGAAAAAAATCTATGTAGATACGGTAAGAGCATTATGCCAGGCGGTAGAAGAAAAGGATCCTTATACTCAAGGTCATTCCATGAGAGTTTGCGAATTATCATGCAAGTTGGCTAAAAGAATGGGGCTCAATGATAAAAGGATTGAAAACTTAAGAATAGCCGCCATGCTTCATGATGTCGGTAAAATAGGTATCGATGAAAATATTCTAAACAAGCCCGGTTCGTTGACTGAAGATGAGTATAGCAAGATAAAGGAACATTCGGAGATAGGTGCAAGAATAATTAAGGAAATAAATTTTTTAAAGGATGTGGCAAGTATAATCCTATGCCACCATGAAAGATTTGATGGGAAAGGATATCCCCAAGGGATTAAGGATAAAGAAATATCTACCGAAGCAGGTATTTTGTGTATTGTTGATGTATTTGATGCTTTGACATCGGACAGGCCTTATCGTAAGGCCATGACCTTGGATGAGTCAATGGGGATAATCAAAAGAGATATCGGAGTTTTCTTTAACCCAAAAATTGCAAACGAATTTATAAAAATGATAGAAGAAAAAGAGGGGTTACAAGGGAATGTTAGTTGAAAGCCTTGCCGTATCGTTGATAATAGGTAAAATAAGAGGTGGAAAGTTTACAAATATAGGTAAAGAAGAAATAAAAGGCTGGTACTTAATAGTATCATCCTTTGTTTTAGAATATGGGTCTGTTTTTTATGCCTCCGGAGGAAACAATTTTGTAAAAAACTATATATTTTATATACATTCTTTTTCATATCTGTTATTACTCATAGGTATAGCTATGAATATAAAAAAACTGTCTTTTCAAATAATGGCCGTGGGAGTGCTGTTGAATCTTATGGTAATACTTGCGAATGGCGGACAAATGCCGGTTTCTATATGGGCGTTGGAAAAGGCGGGACTTATACGCAATATAGCAACTATTGCAGAAAAATCGGACATTATCCATAGCCTGATGGAAC
This sequence comes from Clostridiales bacterium, assembly GCA_012522255.1. GTDB lineage: Bacteria > Bacillota > Clostridia > Lutisporales > Lutisporaceae > JAAYKT01. Next base: position 6,153 of record JAAYKT010000129.1, on the reverse strand, counting down.
CTTCTACAAAACTATGGTTTTTGGGAGATGTTTTTCCCATCGGAAGAAACGGTTTCTTTTCTTATGTGGTGAGTATAGGGGATATAGTCATGTCTTTAGGGGTTTTTGTTTATATACAGCGTCTTATGGCAGACAAAAGTGTTTAAGTGGCTGCATTTCGCATGTTATTTTACTAATGATTTTAATGTCAGAAATACAATAATTTGATATAATTGGTAGGTTATAGTGTAAACAGTAACCATGAATATTTTCCATTTCTTTTTCATTTGAAGAATTCTTGCTGAAGATTATTCATTATGATAAAATTAATAATGCTGAATTCAGATGGATTTTGCTAAAATCTTTGGATTTAGACAATATATTATTGAAATATAAATGTTTAATTTGTAAGAGGATGTGCTATCCTCTTCTTATAACGGAAATTATAGAGGTGAAATTACTATGTCTTTTTTTGGGAAACTATTTGGTAATGAAAACGAAAGAGAAATAAAAAAGATTGAGAAAATTGCAGATGAAATAGAAGCATTGGAAAGTGAAATACAGGTTCTAAACGATGATGAGCTAAAAGCCAAAACCCTTGAATTCAGACAAAGGCTTGTGCAGGGGGAAACACTGGATGATATATTGCCCGAAGCCTTTGCGGTAGTCCGGGAGGCTTCTAAAAGAACTTTGGGCATGAGGCATTTCAGAGTTCAGCTGATAGGCGGTATCGTACTCCATCAAGGCAGGATAGCGGAAATGAAAACCGGAGAAGGCAAGACCTTGGTAGCAACCTTGCCGGTATATTTGAATGCTTTGGAAGGCAAAGGGGTACATGTCATTACGGTTAACGATTATTTGGCAACACGTGACAGCGAATGGATGGGACAGATATACAAGTTTTTAGGTCTTTCCGTGGGTCTTATTGTTCACGGCCTTGATAGCGGAGAAAGACAGCAGGCTTATAAAAGTGACATAACCTATGGAACAAACAATGAATTCGGTTTTGATTATTTAAGAGATAACATGGTTATATACAGAGAGCAAATGGTTCAAAGAGAACTTAACTATGCCATTGTAGACGAGGTTGACAGTATCCTTGTGGATGAAGCCCGAACCCCTCTTATCATATCCGGCGTGGGGGAAAAGTCCACCAATTTGTACTTTGCCGCAGACAGTTTTGTTAAGACCCTTAAAAGAGGGGAAGACACTAAAGAGGAAAGCCGTTCGGAACTTTTGTCTCAATACTGGGATGGCAGTCCTGATGAAAATGAGGATGATATTAAGAAAAAAGGAGACTATACCGTTGACCCCAAAGCAAAGTCGGTACTTTTGACTGACACTGGCGTGGCGAAAGCGGAAAAGTTTTTTGGCATAGAAAATCTGGCAGACCCGGATAATATGGAGATCCAGCATCATATAAATCAAGCTTTAAAGGCAAGAGCCATTATGAAAAGAGATATAGATTATGTAGTCAAAGACGGAGAAGTAATAATAGTCGATGAGTTCACCGGAAGGTTGATGATGGGCAGGCGCTACAGTGAGGGGCTGCACCAGGCTATTGAAGCCAAAGAAGGGGTAAAAGTGGAAAGAGAGAGCCAAACTCTTGCTACCATTACCTTTCAAAACTATTTCAGAATGTATGAAAAACTTGCAGGCATGACAGGTACTGCCAAAACAGAAGAAGATGAATTCAGAGCAATATATAATCTTGATGTTGTGGTTATTCCTACGAATATGCCTATGATAAGAGCGGACTACCCTGATGTCGTTTACAAAAATGAAAGAGGTAAGTTCAATGCGGTAGTTGATGAAATAATAGAACTTCACGGACAGGGACAGCCGGTTTTGGTGGGCACTATTTCTATAGAAAAATCAGAACTCTTAAGCAGCATGCTAAAGAAAAGAGGAGTGACCCACGAGGTGCTTAATGCCAAATATCATGATAAGGAAGCAGAAATCATCGCAAAAGCGGGACAGATGAACTCGGTTACGATATCTACCAACATGGCGGGAAGAGGAACCGACATCGTCTTGGGTGACGGAGTAAAGGAACTGGGCGGACTTCATGTAATAGGCACGGAAAGACACGAATCCAGACGTATAGATAACCAGCTTCGCGGACGTTCCGGGAGGCAGGGGGACATGGGAAGCAGCAGATTTTATATTTCCCTTGAAGATGATTTGATGAAACTTTTCGGCTCTGAAAAATTAATGGGTCTGGTAGAAACCTTGGGTATGGAAGAAGACATGCCTATAGAACACGGCCTTCTAACCAAATCCATAGAAAACGCGCAAAAGAAAGTAGAAGGCAGAAACTTTGATATTAGAAAACACGTGCTTCAATATGATAACGTAATGAATAAACAAAGAGAAGTTATATACGCTCAGAGGCGCCAGGTACTTATGGGCGAGGACATAAAGACCTCTGTCTTAGATATGCTAAAAGAGTTAGTATCAGATGCGGTAGATGCTTACACAGTGGGGAGCCAATATCCCGAAGAATGGGATATAGCGGGGCTTTTGGAATATCTGCAATCGGTTTATCTGCCCAAGAGAAGCATGAAAAAAGAAGAAGTAGAAGGCATGGACAGAGAGGAGCTTAAGGAAACCCTTTTAAACAAAAGCCTTGAACTTTATGAGAAAAAAGAGGCTGAGATAGGCAGCGCGGACATGAGGGAACTGGAAAGGGTTATATTGCTCAGAGTTGTAGATACTAAATGGATGGATCATTTGGATGCCATGGACCAATTGAGGGAAGGCATAAATCTGAGGGCTTACGGCCAGCAAGACCCTGTTCAGGCATATCAGGTGGAAGGTTATGATATGTTCATGGACCTTGTAAAAAGCATCAAAATAGATACGGTTAAATACATTTTTAATGTCAGTGTTAACAGAATACCACAGAGGGAAAAGGTAGCCGAGCCGGTTGCAACGAACGAAGGTGGCGGCGGAGGTGTCAGAAAACCCGTGGTAAAAGAAACAAAAGTAGGCAGAAACGACCCTTGCCCTTGCGGCAGCGGCAAGAAATATAAGAAATGCTGCGGGAGATAGGATCCTGTCTCCGGATTTTGGATTCTTGACTCTGGCATAAGGGCAGGGCGTTGAGGGTCAAGATCCTACGGCAAGTCTCAGGATGACAGCATCGTGATATGCAGTTCTGTATCGCAACTGTCATTCTGAGCGTCAGCGAAGAATCTTGACCCCAAAGGAATACCCTAACCCCTAAGCTCTGAGGCCTAAGTTGAAGCAAGAGGCAAGGGACTGGAGTCCGGAATCTTATATATTAGGAGGAAAATTATGATTGAACTTGACAAATACAAAACACAATTGCCGGAATTGGAAGAATCGATTAAAGAAATAGAGGTGTCTCTTTGACCCGGATAGATTAAAAACCCGGCTGTTCGACTTAGAACAAAAGATGGAAAAACAAAGTTTTTGGGAGGATTCGGAAGAAGCCGCTAAAATACTGCAAAGATCTAAAAGGCTAAAGGAAAAAATAGATCAAATAAAAGGTTTAAAGAACACCTACGAGGACTTTAATGCCTTGCTGGATTTATGTGAAGAAGAAAACGACAAATCATTGCTAAGCGAAATAGAAAAAGAATTCAATGAATTAAAGGATGAGGTAGATAGATTTACCATAGAAACGCTTTTAACCGGCGATTACGACAAAAACAATGCCATATTCACAATCCATGCAGGGGCCGGCGGTACCGAGGCGCAGGATTGGGCTGTCATGCTTCTTCGTATGTATACTCGCTGGGCGGAGCAAAATGGGTATACAGTAACCATATTGGATATGTTGAAGGATACAGAAGCAGGTATCAAAAACGCAACCCTTTTGATTGAAGGGGAAAATGTATACGGATATCTAAAATCGGAAAAAGGAGTTCACAGATTGGTGCGCATATCTCCTTTTGATTCGGCGGGCAAGCGTCATACTTCTTTTGCTTCTGTCGATGTAATGCCGGAATTGGATGACAGCGTTGCAATAGATATAAATCCCGATGATCTGAGGATTGACACCTATCGCAGTGGCGGAGCCGGCGGCCAGCATGTAAACAAAACCGATTCTGCCGTAAGGATAACTCACATACCGACAGGCACAACAGTTCAATGCCAAAATGAAAGGTCTCAGCACAGTAATAAGGAAATGGCAATGAAAGTTCTCTACGCAAAGCTTTTGGAAATAAAGGAACAGGAACAAAAGGATAAAATTGAGGATATAAAAGGGGAATATAGGGAGATAGCCTGGGGGAGCCAAATAAGATCCTATGTATTTCACCCATACAGTATGGTAAAAGACCACAGAACCGGCGAAGAAGTAGGCAACGTAAATGGTGTAATGGATGGGGATTTGGACAGATTTATAAATGCATATTTGATATGGAAAAAACAGGCTTAGGTCTGTTTTTTTGGATGCGGGATATTGTCATCCTTAGGCTTGCCGAAGGATCTTGACCCCAAAGGAATACCCAAACTACTGAGCTCTGAGATCTGAGTTCTGAGATCTAAATTGAGTCCAGAGTCAAAAGTCAGAAACATATAAAAAAGGGGGATAAATAGGTGAAAAATGATGCAAAAATCGAATGGGTTTTTAACAATTATCAGGCGAAAGAAAGAACTGCCCTTGACCACTTAAACTCCGCAAAGGCAGAAGAAATTATAGAATTCCACAGAAGTTTTCCCATGTATGAGGAAACACCATTAGTGGCGTTAAAAGGGTTGGCTGAGGAACTTTCAATAAACAACCTATATGTAAAGGATGAATCCAAAAGATTTGGATTAAATGCATTTAAGGTTTTGGGGGGATCCTACGCTTCGGCCGTTTATTTGGCTGAAAAATATACCTCGGGTATATTAGGTTATGACGATCTAAAAAAATTCGATTTTGAAGATGACAAAATTCTATTTGTAACCGCTACCGACGGTAACCATGGTAGGGGCATAGCCTGGACAGCCAAACAATTGGGTTTTGAAGCCGTGGTGTTTATGCCCAAGGGCTCGTCGTTACATAGAATAGAAAACATTAAAAGAGAAGGTGCAAGGGTAGAAGTATTGGATTGCAATTATGATGATGCGGTGAGATATGCAAAAAAATATGCGGATGAAAACAACGGTATACTAATGCAGGACACGGCTATGGACGGTTACAATGACATACCTCTTTGGGTTATGCAGGGTTATATGACAATCGCCCACGAAATAAAAGTGCAACTCAAAGGAACAAAGCCCACCCATCTGATTTTGCAAGCCGGTGTCGGGTCTTTTGCAGCGGCAATTTTGGGCTATTTTAAAAACTTATACGGTGATGATGTCAAAGCAATAATTATGGAACCGGAAAAAGCGAACTGCATATACAAATCTGCCATGATAAATGACGGTGAACCTCATGCGGTCACAGGCGATTTGGAAACAATAATGGCGGGGTTATCGTGCGGAGAGCCAAATCCCATTGCATGGCCTATACTGAGGGACTATGGTGACTTGTTTGTATCGTGCCCGGATTATATAGCCGAAGAAGGAATGAAACTATTGGCAAATCCCAAAGGGTGCGATGAAAAAGTAGTATCCGGGGAATCGGGAGCTCCTGGGCTTGGGCTTATAAACAGTATAATGAAAAGCGAAGGTTTAAATGAAATAAAACAAAACCTGGACATTGGTATGGATTCAAATGTAATAGTCATAAGCACGGAAGGTGACACGGATCCTACAAGCTATAACAAAATTATATCAGGGTTATAGTTGCAGTTCTGTTTAATCTTCGCCAACTATACGGATTTAAGTGTAAGGTTTTATTTAGTTGCGCAATTATAGGCGGGAAAATTACTGTACATAGGTAATTAAATTATGCATAATACATGCCCTCTGCTAAATATTCTAATATAACGGAAGTATTAGAAGTTCAGATATTTGGTAGAGGGTGATTATAATTTTATTAATAGTGAATAGGAAAAAGGTAATGAAAGTGCTGGCAATAGCCATGGGAGTTGTTCTTTTTCTGTTGGTGTTCAATCATTTATATACAGTTCCCGCAATGAACTACAGTTTTCCCACCAAGAATAAAATCATAGTAATAGACCCGGGGCATGGTGGTATCGATCCGGGCACATCAAGTAAATCAGGCGTAGCCGAGGATAAAATCAATTTACAGATTTCATTAAAGCTGTA
>JAAYKT010000128.1 GCA_012522255.1 Clostridiales bacterium | reverse complement strand
TAGGTATACTCTTCCTTTATTCCGGTTGGATAGGTAACGCTCAATCTCGAGCCGTTGGCATAATATTCATAGGTTGTGATGTCTGTGGAGGAGATATCGCCGTCGATGACAGCCTTAAGCCTGCCTGCACGATCGTAGATTTTGGTCGTCACATTTCCTTTCGGATCGGTCGTTCTCTCGGCGGTTTCTCCTGCTCCTACACCCTCAATTATATCATACTCATAGGTAACCGTACCCATATTACCAGCGCTAATATGTATACCCTTTAGAAATTGGTGTCCGGATTGTAGTAATTTGCCTCCACCATAAGCAGTCATTCCAGTACTAATTGCAGCCGACATGTACTCTAAATTACTGGCAAGGCTTGCGTCCGGGTTTAGAAAGAAATCATATGCCTTTTGCGGGGTAATAAATGTACCTGCATTATTTATGATCCCACTGACAGCTTTTTCAGGTATACTCTTCAATGTCTCTAAATTTTTGCACCATCATTTATTCTGTCACCTATCGTGTTGGAATTTAGCTGATCTGTTCCGAGCTCTATCTCTTGACCTTCACTCAGTCCGTCATTTTTGTGGTCAGGATCGTATGTTCGTGTTTAATGCGTTATGAGTCTCCTGGCATAATCTCCATGTCGTAATATTTTTCCGATAGGTCTTCTTTTTCTGTACCATCAATTTTTATTCTTGTAGTGCCGCTAACCGCACCTTCTCCCAAATTTTCAAGATAGTACAAGTATTCACCTGCTGTACCTAATAGATAATAAGTATTATAATAATCAAACTCGTATATTTTTACAATATTATCTCCAGTAGTATCAAATCTAATGATTTCTACAGTGTACGGTTTTGCATCGCTTGAAATACAGTATATGTTATTGTCTTCTCCTAAAAGCATTGAGTCTACTTTTATGTCATTTAGCTTTTTAAGCTCGGAGCCATCGTCATTCATAGAATAGATACAATGTTCATTTTCATCAAGATAGTAAATTCTCCCCTCGTGTGCAAAAAAATGAATAAGATATCCGAATTCAGGTGATAGGGGAAGATTTTCAGCGATAACATACTTGTCATTGGGATTGTCTATGTTATACTTAACTATTGCTACGGTCTTATTGTTATTATCATTCCCATCTCTAAGTGCAGATACATAAATATATCCTTGATCATAAAGAAATAAACTGCATCTGTCTGTAGTAAACAAAGAAAGATCTGTACCATCACTTTTCATTTTGTATATTCTTTTATCTTCTCTATTTAAAAAATATAAATAGTCATTTATTAGCGTTAATCCATAAAAGTATCCTTCCAAGAGAACAACTTTGTTGGAACCATCTTTACTAGATCTTATTATGTCACCAAATATTGATTCTTGCATTTCAATATAAAAAAGATATTCATTCGATATATTTAAATATCGATAGCGAGTTTTCGTCGAAGTAATGTAACTAAACTCCTCTCCATTATTTTTCATTCTGCCAAATCCTGATTGTATATCCAAATAATCCGTGGGAAAATAAATCCAATTATTGTCTTTTGCAATCAAACCATCATAAATAAAATTAGTAGGGTTATTACCAAGCATCACACCTTCTTGATTTATGACTCCAGTATCCGTCTCATCTACTATAGGTGTAGGGGTATATGTCGGTACTGCCTGTGTTGGAGTCACTGATATTTGTCTTGTTGTTTCTGGCGGTTCTTTTATATTGTTACACCCCACCAATAAGTACATAATTATTGATAAAAAGAAATATACCCATGCCTTTCTCATAAAACTCTCCTTAAATATAACAACATATTAGTGTAACAAATACTTACCTATTTTATTAATTCAGGACCTAAATAGTCTAAATGCCATGTTTCATAAAAATTTCCTTTCCCGTTTCCTTCCTCATATTTTTTAGCTCCATTCTTGTATAATCCTTGGAATCCATAATTTTTACCAAAATCCTCTACCCAATGACGCAGACCTGTTCCAATTAGTTCATTCTGAGATAGTCCAAAGTTTAAATCTAGTGCACTACCTAATCCATGATTACTAGTACCATAGCCTGCAAGAAGTTGCCCAGGCTGAGTTAAATCATCATCAATATTATTCCATCCACCGCTTACATGAACTGGAAGTCGACTAAACTTTGCTGCAAATTTTATAAAATTACCCTTATTATCAAATACAGGCTCTGAAGCATTTCCAGGTTTCCCTCGTCTAGTCCAATCCAACCTGGCTTCAACTTGATAATGATAACTTCGATACCCTGAATGTGGTCCCGTTACACATAACCTATCTATTTCCAACTGTGTCCCATAATCTTTTATTTCTTGACGGGTGTATTTACCTTTACGATTATATTGTATTGCACCTTGCACCATCATCGCCCATGCAATTCCAGTATTTTTCTCAGCTATCGCGTAGCCTCCGATACAGGGTAGTCTTGTCATGCTGTATGTTGGTAAGTGACCGTTTTTATCACTATATCTGTCTGTTCCTAATGTTGGTGTTCCAGGTTTCCATTCTTTAATTATCTTTGATGACATTATATAACTATAATCAATTCCATCTCCAACCATCTTATTTATTTCTCGAATAATATTATCATCTGTAACGCCTGAAATATCATCACCTAAATAATATTGTATAATAATTATTGCTGACGATGTACGTACGTTCATTTCACCCGATAGCCTATTATGTAATGAGAAACCGACAGCATCTATTCCATCATTGCCGATTTCAAAACCCAGATTTCTTAGCATTTGTTGTAATTTTAGTGTATTATCATCTACTGTTGGATCATCCCAAGTATTCCATTGCTCTAGTGCATAATATAGGTCTGATTCGAAGTATGATGTATATGCACCAATAGCCTTTATGTAATTTGAAAATAACGATACTTTTGTTAAATCTCCGCAAACCCCATCTTCTACAAGACCCCTGTTTTTTTGGTATTCAATTAATGCTGTAAGGGTTGCGCTCCCAAAACTACCATCTGCCCCGCATTGGCCAATATTATAGCCAAGAGTGTCAAGATATTCCTGAAGTCTTCTTACATCTTTACCTTTCATGCCTTGCTTTATGGCTCTGTGGCCAGATGGATCCCAGTATTTGATGGGATTATTCGAACAATATGTATACAGATTGAGAGATAATGGATCATTAGCATACCCGGTAAAAGTATCCTCCTGCAAGAACCGGGCTATCTTTGGGTCATACATTCTGGCGTTCAGATAATACAATCCTGTTTCCTCATCATACTGATAGCCTGCATAAGTGATGTTGTTATCTACAGCACCGGTTTGCTCCAGAATGTTTCCGAAGGCATCGTAATAGTACGTAGCGGCGATGTTTCCGTCTGTATCAATCAGAGCGGTTACGTCCGCATGGCCGTTATAGAGGTAATAGTATGATTCGCTGTCAACAGTTCTCATCAGTAGGTTGGTTCCGTAGAGGTTTCTGGCCTTTTCGGTGCCATCGGCATTTGTTTCAAGCACCACTTTATTGTACTCATACAGGAAGGTTGTGGTCTGGCCGT
>JAAYKT010000127.1 GCA_012522255.1 Clostridiales bacterium | reverse complement strand
GCATATATGTTCTCAATCAAAAAGGTTGCCACGGCAATGAAGCTGAGAGGCTGGTACTAATATCGATAAAAACCTGTTCGAAAAAACAGGTTTTTTTAATAAGGCAGAAAAGTTAAACTTTCCTGCCTTATTAATATTCAAAAATCGTGTCAAATACTATAATCTGCTATGCCGGATAAGCTATAGCATGAACTGAATTTAATAATTCGTTTAATTGTTACAAACTTTAAAAAATACTGTAATATTATTGTAAATACTGATAGAATATAGATTAAATGCATGTATTAAACGAACAAAGAAAACAAAAAGATTGGAGCTTTTGTATTGCAATATGATGTAATTGTAATCGGCGGTGGGGCGTCGGGAATGATGGCTGCCGGCACGGCAGGGAGTATGGGAAAGAAGGTGCTTCTCCTTGAGAAAAATGAAAAGTTAGGCAAAAAAGTATACATAACCGGTAAAGGCAGATGCAATATAACTAACACCGCATCCTTGGACGATTTTTTGAAGAATGTTTCAAGAAATCATAAATTCCTATACAGTGCTTTAAGCACCTTTTCCAATTATGATACCGTATCGCTGCTAAATTCTTTAGGCTTAAAGACAAAAGTCGAAAGAGGCAATAGGGTATACCCCGTTTCAGATAAATCAAGCGATGTGATTAAACACTTTGAAAAATATATGAGACAAAATAACGTGGAGATAAGGCTCAATTCAAAAGTTGCTTCAACCATTATCGAAAACAACAACATCGCAGGTATAAAATTGAATGACGGTACCGTTATAAATGCTCAATCGGTAATTATCGCAACGGGAGGGCTTTCCTATCCTTCTACGGGTTCCGACGGAGACGGCTACAGGTTTGCCCAAAGTTCGGGCCACAAGATCATCGAGCAGACACCTTCCTTGGTCCCTTTGGAGGTTAAAGAGGAATACATAAAGGACCTTCAGGGACTTTCACTTAAAAACGTAACTGTTACGTTAAAGGCTGATGATAAAATACTATATAAGGACTTTGGAGAGATGTTATTTACACATTTTGGTCTTTCAGGTCCACTTATACTGTCAGTTAGTTATTATGCCGTAGAAGCGCTAAAAAAGGGCAGGAAAGCTAATATAGAAATAGACTTGAAGCCTTATATGACTGATGAAGAGTTAGATAAAAGATTGCTCAACGATTTCGATTTATATACAAATAAACAGTTTAAAAATTCTTTAAACGATTTGCTTCCCCAAAAAATTATATCTACCATTATCAATCTTTCAGGCATATCCGAATCAAAGGCGGTAAATCAACTTTCCAAAGAAGAGAGACAAAATCTTATACATGTCTTAAAAAATCTTACTTTTGAAATAGCAAAACCAAGGCCTATAGCAGAAGCAATAGTCACGGCAGGAGGTGTGTCCGTTAAAGAAATCAACCCAAAAACAATGGAGTCAAAGCTGATAAAAGGGTTGCATTTCGCGGGAGAAGTTATTGACGTTCATGGTTTTACGGGTGGTTATAATCTGCAGATTGCTTTTTCAACGGGCTATACCGCAGGCTATAATGCATAAAAATGTTCAGTATATCCCTGTGATATAAAAGATAATGGCAGTACATTCCCCTTTGCAATGCGTGATTAAATATGGTAAAAATGAGCAATATAATACAAAGAAAATTTTTAGGAGTATTATATATGAGCTCAAGAATAGACGAAAGATATCGCAGCTATATATCGAAATGGGAAAAAGTCGGATTTAGGTTAAAAAGAGTTTTAATCATATTGTTTTTAGCAACAGTATTTATACAGTTTCTTAAATTCCTGACCATAGAGGAATTACCTCCAAGTTCTGCAATAAAGTTGGAGGGCAAGGCAATAATTGATAATCTATTCGGTTTTACCGAAGGTGTAATCACACTAAAAGCTGACAGATATGACAGGGAGCTGCCTTTAAAAATCCTTATAAACGGCGTGGAAAAATTCACTTTTGACAAACAATCCATAACATTGGTTGTGAATGAAGCTGATATAATAGAGGTTGACGGGATAAACAGTTTTGATAAAATCAATATTACAGTACAGAGTGTAAGTGACAACATAAGCATACCGAATGAAGGCTTCAGCTACCAAATAAACAGAAACCTTGTCTATCTTTTCAGAGCAAAGATGAGATTTTGACAAAAACAGTGTATTATTTATATAGAAGAGTATTAGGTTATTGTTCATGCAATCCCGGTGTTATCCAAAATGAAATGTAGGATCTTAATGCATTTAGTGAAACTCCGTAAGTGACATTTAACGCATCAATAGGAGTCGTACGTAGAAAGTATGAACTATAACAATATTACATCGTAGGGGGTTATAAAATGTATACAGCTATTGCAGTAGACGGGCCTGCCGGGGCGGGCAAAAGCACGGCTGCCAAAAGAATAGCCAAGGCTTTATCCTATTTTTATATTGATTCCGGGGCACTTTTCAGAGCAGTTACCCTAAAGGCAATCCAAAGGGGCATCGACATGAGCGATACTTTGGGCATCATTCACATGATGAAAGATACCGTAATAGACTTTAAAGATGAAAAAGTATACTTAGACGGCAAAGACGTAAGTGTGGAAATAAGAAGCAATAATGTAAGCGCCAATTCTTCCTATCCGGCAATGATCTCAGAGGTAAGGGATGTGGTGGCTGATATTCAAAGAGAAATTTCCAAAACAAGAAACGTTGTGGCAGACGGTAGGGATATAGGTACAACGATTTTTCCCGATGCAAAGATAAAGTTTTTTATGATAGCTTCTGTTGAAGAAAGAGCCAAAAGAAGGCTCCTTGAGCTGAATGCCTCGGGGAAAAATTATGAGCTACGCGATATGATTGAGCAGATAAACAAAAGAGATAGAATAGACAGCACAAGGGTGGTTTCCCCCTTAAAAAAAGCCGATGATGCCATCGAAATAGATACAGATGGCAAAACCATCGATGATGTTGTAAGTGAAATGCTTGACTATATAGATAAACGTCTTAATAAATAATTTTTGTGTGGGCAGATATGTGAGGGGGCTTATAAATGTTGTATAAAATTGTGAAAAGTTTGTTAAAACCTTTTTTATTTCTTATTTATAATATCAAAGTGGAGGGTAAAGAAAACATTCCCGTAAAAGAAGGATATATAGTATGCGGTAATCATACAAGGGCTATTGACCCTATTTTATTGGCTATTGCGATTCCACCTCAGATTCATTTTATGGCCAAAGTGGAGTTGTTCAAAAATTTTGCATTTAGAAAACTGCTTTATGCTGTGGGTGCCTATCCAATCAAGAGAGGAGAAGCAGATATAAAAAGTATCAAAACCTCCCTGAGGTATTTGAAAGAAGATAAAAACATCGGTATTTTTCCCGAGGGCACAAGAAACAAAACTGATGAACTTAGGGCGGAGCCGGGAATTTCAATGCTTTCTATACGGGCACAAAAAGATATATTGCCGGTATCCATAAAATCCGATTATAAGTTTTTTCACAGATCCAAAATAATCATCGGCGAAATAATAAGCCTTGATGACTATTATGATAAAAAACTAAAAAACAACGATTATACTGATATAAGTATTGAAATAATGAAAAAGATCAGGTCGCTGTAGGGGGATTTAATGTGGAGATTATAACAGAAAAGAATTCAGGATTTTGCTTTGGTGTAAAAAATGCAGTGGAAAGAACAATAAAAGAATTAGAAGAAGTTAACGGCAAAAATATTTACACCTATGGGACACTTATTCACAACCGGCAAGTGATAGATAAGCTTCTACAGTTGGGGCTCCAAGAAATTGAAGATATAGGGGCTCTAAAGGAAACAGAGGGTAAAAATACCACTGTGATAATCAGATCCCATGGTATTTCCGAAGCCATACTGAACAAAATAAAAGATAAAGAAATAAACATTATAGATTGCACCTGCCCTTTTGTATCAAAAATACATAAAATAGTGAGGCAAAATTACAAGGAGGGTTACAAGATATTTATAGCCGGCAACCCCAAACACCCGGAAGTTATAGGCATAAACGGTTGGTGCAATAACGAGGCCGTCATAATAGAAGATGAAAAGATTATAGACAATCTGCCTTTATATGATAGAATATGTTTAGTTGCACAAACTACAATAACATCTGAACTTTGGGATGCTATTTCAAAAAAAGTGAAAAATAAATATGATATGACTAAAATATTCAACACAAGATGCAGCGCCACGGAAAACAGGCAAAAATCGGCATGCATATTGGCAAAAGAAGTTAACCTAATGCTTGTTATCGGTGGAAGGAACAGCTCCAATACGGGTAAATTATTTGAAATTTGCAAGAAAGAGTGTAATAATACTTATCATATAGAAACATCCGATGAGCTAACCAAAGATATGTTCAGAGACGTCAAAAAGGTCGGAATAACAGCAGGGGCATCGACACCTGATTGGATTTTAAAGGAGGTAATAAAGAAAATGCAAGACTTTGATAATGAAAAAGTTAAAGAGAACGCAAACGAAAACATGGACCCGGACACAGATGAAACGGTAAATGAAATTGAAGACATAGAAGCAAATGACCCCCCGGATAAAATGGCGAGTGTTGAAACAACGAAGCCGGCAACGGAAATTGCGGAAGATGCAAAAGAAAAAGAAGAAGATCCGGTGTCGGGTATAATTGAAGACGATTCGACAAAAGTTGAACCTTCGGAAATTATAAGCGATGCAGCCGAAACCTTGGAAGATACTCCCGATGAAGCGCCGGATTACGGTACATCCGAACCTTCAAACGAAAACCTTATGGAAGAATATGAAAAAAGCTTTGTAAGCCTCAGGGAAGGCGATACTGTAAAAGGAAAAGTTTTGTCCGTTAACGATGAAGAAGTAATCGTCAATATCGGATACAAAGCAGACGGTATCATTAATAAAACTGATCTGTCCTGCGATACGGATGTAAAACCCTCTGATATGGTAAATGTGGGAGACGAAATAGAGGTTAAAGTTGTAAGGATAAATGATGGCGAAGGCAATGTTGTCCTGTCCAAAAGAATGGTTGAGTTGGATAAAAATCTTATAAAGCTGGAGGCAGTATTTAACAATAACCTTTCAATCAAAGGTGTTGTCAAAGATATAGTTAAAGGCGGTGGTATTGTCGAGCTATTGGGTGTAAGAGCCTTTATGCCAGCATCGCTGTTTGACTTGTTTTTTGTAAATGACCTGGAGTCTTTCAGAGGCAAAGAAGTTGTCGTTAAAATAATCGAATTCAATCAAGAAATCAAAAAGATAATTGTTTCAAGAAAAGCACATGTATTGGAAGAGAAGATAAAGTTGCAGGAAGAATTCTGGAACAGTGTGGAAGTGGGCAAAAGGATCGTCGGTGAAGTTAAAAGACTTACGGATTTTGGTGCCTTTGTAGATATCGGCGGACTCGACGGCTTGATTCATATATCAGAACTATCCTGGGTAAGGATAAAACATCCTTCCGAAGTTCTTGAACCCGGCGAAAAAGTCGAAGTCGTGGTACTGTCCTTTGACCGGGAGAAAAATAAAGTCTCATTGGGGCTTAAGCAGACTATGCCGGAACCTTGGGATGCTTTAGAAGGCAAATACAACATCGGTGATATAATTGAGGTAAAAATAGTCAGGTTTGCTAACTTTGGGGCTTTTGCCGAAATAGAACCGGGGGTGGACGGACTTATTCATATCTCTCAGATAGCAGACGAAAGAATAGCAAAACCCTCACAAATATTGGAAATCGGTGAAACAGTAAAAGTAAAAATTATAGATTCCAATATCGCGGATAAAAAGATGAGCCACAGCATAACAGAGGCAAAAGCAGAAGGGTTTGAGATCGTTAAGGATGCGGAAGAAGAGGTTGAGGTAAAAGATGAAACCGAGCCGGCAGAAACAGTTGAAGAACCGTTAGAGCAAGAAGTCGAAGAAATAGGTGTTACAGAAACAGTAGAAAAGCTTGAAGAAATAGAAGCCGAAGATGCAGACGACGCAGCGGAAACAAAAGCCGAGGAATCAAATGAAGAAATAGAGCTTGATACCGAAGAGGAAGCAACGGAAGAATAATTGAATAACGAAGTTGAACAATTAAATCCACATTAAAATTTAATAAAATAATTATGATGTGGATTTTTGTTTGCAGAGCCATTTACAGAGTCTTGGAATTACTTTGCCCTCGAAATTGTCATCCTGAGCAAGCGAAAGATCTTCGGCAGATAACACATTGACAATATAGAGTAAATGTTTGAACACAATTTTTAGGTACAGAAAGGCACAAAATATTACAAAAATTTAATAACCTTTCTAATAAAGAAGGATTTTCGAAATATTTTGAGAATATATACTTTGGTAAATAGTTTTCACTTAAATAAATGCATAAAAATATAGACAGGAGGTCAGGGAATGAGAATAGAGAACCATCCAATTCTCACATTTGAGAAAGGCAGAAAGGTCAAATTCACGTACAACGGAACAGAAATGGAGGGATACGAAGGAGAGCCCATAGCTGCAGCCCTTCACGCTCAGGGTATCAAGGTGTTAGGGTATAGTCACCAACGCAACAGGCCCCGGGGTTTTTATTGTGCAATCGGTAACTGTTCATCCTGTTTGATGGTTGTAAATGGAAAGCCCAATGTTAGGACATGCATAGAAAAACTGGCTGAAGGTGCTGTTGTAGAAACTCAAAAAGGGAAGGGTGATATAAGATGATTAAAACAGACATTGCTGTTATAGGAGGAGGCCCCGCAGGAATGTGCGCCGCGTTAAACGCTGCAGCATCCGGCGCAGATGTTCTTCTACTTGACCGCGACAGCCATTTGGGTGGACAACTTATAAAACAGACACACATGTTCTTTGGCTCGCAAAAGCAACACGCTTCAGTAAGGGGAATTGACATTCCTGCCATACTGAAAAAAGAAATGGAACAGTACGGCGACAAAATAAAAGTGATGCTTGATGCCACAGTCATTGGCTTTTATGAAGACGGCATACTCACCGTCGAAAAAGAAGACGAGTATATAAAAATAAAGCCCCGTGCAATAGTTTTTGCCACAGGAGCTTCTGAAAAGTTTCCCGCTTTCCCCAACAATGATCTTCCGGGCATATACGGTGCAGGCGCAGTACAGACACTCATGAACGTATACGGAGTATCACCCGGTGAAAGCGTTTTTATGGCCGGTGCAGGAAACATCGGTCTTATAGTCAGTTATCAATTGATTCAGGCAGGAGTGAAGGTTAAGGGCGTAATATGCAGAAGCCCCGTATACGGCGGATATGCAGTTCATGCGGCCAAACTGAGAAGAATGGGTGTACCCATAATGCCGCAGCATAAAGTGGTTTACGCCCACGGTAAAGATAAATTAGAAAGAATAACTCTAATAAAGCTTGATGATAATAAGAAGGAAATTCCGGGAACAGAGTTTGATATAGAAACCGATGTACTTTGTATTTCCACAGGATTGACACCGTTGGGAGAACTTTTATGGCAAAACGGTTGTGAAATGAAATTTGTAAGAGAGCTGAGCGGTCATGTGCCTGTCAGAAACGAAGAAATGGAGACAAGCATCCCGGGTGTATTTGTGGCAGGAGACGTAGCAGGTATTGAAGAGGCAAGTAGTGCAATGGTAGAGGGAAGGCTTGCAGGATTATGCTGCGCCAAAGGATTAGGTTTAAAACATCCGGACTACAATGCTCTAAAAGAAGACTACTTGGAACAGCTTCACGATTTAAGGTCAGGCCCCGAAGGCGATCCTATTCGCAGAGGCTTAGCCAAAATTGTTATATGAGGAAGGTGAAGAAATGCTAAAGTGCACAGGTATACCTACTGAAGAAAATTTAAAATCCATAATACCGCCAAAAGAAAGGCTTGCCAAAGGCCCCGTGGCGATAATAGAATGTTTTGAAAATATACCATGTAACCCGTGTTATACATCCTGTCCGAGAGGAGCAATAAAAGAATTTGAAGACATTAACGATACACCAAAATTAGACTATGAGATTTGCAATGGCTGCAGTATTTGCGTAACCCATTGCCCCGGCCTTGCCATATTCGTAGTTGACGAATCCTATTCAGATACCGAGGCAACAGTCAAAATTCCTTACGAACTTACACCTCTACCGCTTGAAGGTACTTTTGTAACCGGTACCGATAGAGGTGGAAACCCGGTCTGCAGGGCCAAAATTGTCAAAGTCCAAAACACCAAATTCCAGGACAGAACACCCATGGTTACTATAGCCGTACCCAAGGAACTGTCCATGGTTGTCAGGTTCTTCAAAATGGAAGATTACTTTGACGATAACACCATAATTTGCAGATGTGAAGAAATAACCTTAGGTGAAATAAGAGATTTAATAAGAAAAGGATATACAACAGTAGAAGAAATTAAAAGAATAAGCAGAGCCGGCATGGGCCCATGCCAGGGTAGAACCTGCCAGTCTCTGATCATGGAAGAAATAGCAAGAGCTACAGGCACCCGTGTGGAAGACGTGAGTGTCCATACTTATAGGCCACCTGTACTGCCTATCAAGTTAGGCAAGATCTTAGGGGGTGAAAAGAATGAATAAAACCGCAAGTGTAGTTATTATCGGCGGTGGTATTTCCGGATGTTCCATAGCATATAATCTTGCCAAAAAAGGAGTCAAAGATGTAATTGTTATAGAAAAAGAATATCTGTCCAGCGGTGCCACAGGCAGATGCGGTGCCGGCATCCGTATGCAGTGGGGAACAGAAATGAACTGCAGGCTTGCCAAATACAGCGTTGAGTTTTTTGAACATGCCAATGAAACATTGGAATATGAATTTGACGTAGAATTCAAGCAAGGCGGTTATTTAATAATTGCCGCTACGGAAAAAGAAGTTGAGCAATTCCACAAAAACATAGCGCTGCAAAACAGCCTCGGCATTCCTTCAAGATATATAACTCCACAAGAGGCAAAAGAAATAGTACCTCACATGGACGAAACCCAGGTATTGGGTGCGGCCTTTAATCCCAAAGACGGGCATCTTAATCCTTTCCACACCACACAGGCTTATGCCAATGCGGCGGTACGTTTAGGCGTGGAAATAATGAAATTTACCGAAGTAACAGGGATTAAAGTGGAAAACGGCAAAATAAAAGGCGTTCAAACAGACAAGGGCTTTATAAGTACACCCGTTGTCGTAAATGCGGCAGGAGGACATGCCCAAGAAATAGGCAAAATGGCAGGAGTCGATCTCCCGCTATTCTCCGAAAGGCACCAAATCCTTGTAACAGAGGCAGTTGAGCCTATGCAAGGGCCTATGTTTATGTCCTTCTCACAAAATATATATTGTCAACAGACACCTCACGGAAGCTTCATAATGGGCAGAGGGGACCCCAATGAGCCAAGAGACCTAAGGGTTACCTCCAGTTGGGAGTTCCTTGATGAAATGGCAAAGACCTGTATCAGATTTTTACCTCCGCTCAGGGAGCTTAGAATGGTCAGACAATGGTCCGGCCTGTACAACATGTCTCCGGACAGGCAGCCTATTTACGGCCCTGTTGAAGGATTGGAAGGATTTATCCTGGCATGCGGCTACAGCGGTCACGGATTTATGTTCGGGCCTGTTACCGGTGTGGTAATAGCCGAGTCCATATTGGGTGAAAAACACACAATCCCGGTTGATGCTTTGGGTCCGGATAGATTTGAAAAAGGCTTAATGGTCTTTGAACCTTCAGTGGTATAAGACCGGAATTTGTAAAGGGGATGGGAAAATGAAATTTGTTTCAACTAAGCCTGAATTATGTATCGGATGCAGGGCTTGTGAAGAAGCCTGTTTAAAAGTACGTTTCAAAGAAACCGATACAACTAAATCGGTTATAAAGGTTACAGAGTTGGAAGACGGCAAGTACGATATTAATGTCTGTAATCAATGTGGTGAGTGTATAGAGATTTGTCCCGTTCAGGCTATTTACAGGGACAAAAATGGCACTATTATGATAGATAAAGATAAATGTGTCCAATGTTATGCATGTGTAGGTTTTTGTCCAACACTGTCCATGAGATACCACAAAGAGGTCTTTGGGCCGTATAAATGCATATCATGCGGAGCATGCACAAGGGCTTGCCCGACCGGTGCAATCTTTATGGAAGAAGTATAGGGAGGGGGGAAGAACGAAAATGGAATGTGTAAAAAATGATTTAAACGAAATAAAAGCTCAAAGAGTCAGACTTCACGAAAGCAGTTTTGAACCCAAAGCTATATACAGGGGATATGCCGACAGATCATTATATGTAAACATATCCACCAATGAAGTAAAAGTAAAAGAAATCTCAGCCGATATGAAAGCAAAATTCACAGGTGGCAGAGGTTACGGCATGAAATATCTTTGGGATGCTGTTAACGAAAACACAAGATGGGACAGCGAAGAAAATGAAATAATAATAGCACAGGGTCCCATAGGCGGCATAACACAGTACCCCGGTTCAGGGAAATCCTACGTAGTTACTGTTTCACCTTTGACGGACCTGCCTGTTGACAGCAACGTGGGAGGTTTCTTCGGACCCCTATTCAAATTCTGTGGATTTGATGCATTGGAAGTACAGGGCAAAGCTGAAAAAGACGTTATAATATTCATTGACGGAGTCAATCACAAAGTCATCATAGAAGAAGCTCCTGCAGAGTGTTCCAACAGCCACATCCTTGCTGAAACACTGACAACAATGTATGCAGATAATGAGCAGGACAAGATGAATGTATCCGTCGTATCGGCAGGGCAAGGTGCGGAGCATACAAGAATGGGTATTCTTAACTTCTCCCACTATGACCTCAGAAGAAAGAAATGCAAACTAAAACAAGCAGGGAGAGGTGGAATAGGTTCCGTTTTTAGAAATAAAAAGATAAAAGCGATAGTAGTAAAAAAGGACAATATAAAAGGTGACTTGAACAATCCTTATGATTTAGATACAATTTCTAAGCTTGGCATAAAGCTTCACAGAGAAATATATGAAAACGTTACAAAACAGTGCTGGATGAGGGTACACGGGACTACACAGTTAGTGGATGCAATGAATGCTCATGACCTGTTACCCGTGAATAACTTCCAATACGGCGAGCATCCGGATGCACCCAAGATAGGTAAAAATGCATTCGAAAACATATTCGATAGGAGCAATGTGGATGGTTGTTGGTACGGCTGTACCTTGCAGTGTGCCCACGCTATATCCAAGCTCCCCATAAAAACAGGCCCTTACAAAGGCCAGATCGTTTTTACCGACGGTTCGGAATATGAAACCCTCGGTGGTTGCGGTTCCAACTGCGGTGTATTTGACCCCTATCATGTATCAGAAACCAACTTTTATTGTGATACCTATGGCATAGACACCATATCATTTGGTACTATGTGCGGATTCCTCATGGAATGCTATGAAAGAGGGATAATAGACAAAGAAGTAACCCAGGGCCTTGAACTAAATTTCGGGAATTGGGAAGCACAGATGGAAATGATGCACCAGATGGCAAGGGGAGAAGGCTTTGGAGTCATAGCCGGCCAGGGTATTCATAGACTTAAAAAACTGTTTGTAGAGAAATATGGTGCCGATGCGGATTTCCTTCATGATATAGGTATGGAAGTTAAAGGCCTGGAGTTTTCAGAATATATATCCAAAGAATCCCTTGCACAGCAGGCAGGCTATGGTACTGCAAACAAAGGACCTCAGCATGATGAGAATTGGCTCATATTTATGGATATGGTGAGGAACCAGATACCTACATTCGAAGACAAAGCGGAAGCGCTGTTCTACTATCCGCTTTTCAGAACCTGGTTCAGCATAATGGGGCTATGTAAACTTCCTTGGAATGACATTATGCCCGCAGATAATCATCTCCACGAAGAACCGGGCAAAGTGCCGGAGCACGTTGATAACTATGTTGAGCTATATACCGCTGTTACAGGCAATCCTTTTGACAAAGATGAAATGCTGCGAATGAGCAATAAAGTATATAATCTGCAAAAAGTATTCTGCCTGAAGATGGGTAAAGGCCTGAGGGAATATGATTACATTCCATACAGAGCAATGGGTCCCGTTACCAAGGAAGAATACGAATCAAGGGCGGAACGCTATGACAAACAACTGAAAGAAATCAT
>JAAYKT010000126.1 GCA_012522255.1 Clostridiales bacterium | reverse complement strand
AATACGGTTTGAACGAAATTATAAAAAATAAAAAAAAACACCCCACCGTCATATTTGCAGACCAGTTCAAAAATCTCATGACAATTGTATTGATTGCAGCTGCTGTTATTTCCTGGTTCTTAGGCCAGAAAGCCGATTCCTTTACCATATTAGCCATTATTGTGTTAAATTCTTTCCTGGGATTTATTCAGGAGTTTAAAGCTGAACGTTCGATAGAAGCTTTGATGGAAATGTCTGCTCCTGTTGCTAAAGTAATAAGAGAAGGTAAAAAATCCAATATAAACGCTAAATACCTGGTCCCGGGTGATATAGTCGATATCGGAACGGGTGATAGAATACCCGCAGACGGAATCATACTTGCAAGTACCGGGTTAATGGTTGATGAGTCTTTGTTGACCGGAGAATCAGTCCCTGTTGAAAAAATGCATAACAAGGCAAATAATGTGCATATGGGCACCATTGCGACTATGGGAAAAGCAAGAATGATAGTAAGCCAAACAGGCATGAATACAGAAATGGGAAAAATAGCTCACATGCTGCAAAGCATTACTGATGAATATACACCGCTTCAAAAAAGGCTGTCCGAATTAGGTAAGTTTATCGTAATTTTTTGCATTGCTGTTTGCGCTGTTGTTGCGCTCACAGGTATTTTAAGAGGTGAAGACCCTTACGATATGCTCCTGACAGGTATTAGCCTGGCTGTGGCAGCCATCCCGGAGGGTCTGCCGGCTATAGTTACTGTTGCATTGGCTATCGGAGTCCAAAGAATGTATAAAAAAAATGCCCTTGTAAGAAAGTTACCGGCTGTGGAGACCCTTGGTTGTACTACTTTGATATGTGCAGATAAAACAGGCACCTTAACTCAAAATAAAATGACGGTACAAAAATTATTTTTATGCGATAAATTCTTAGAACCTAAAAATAATGTATTTCATTTGGATGAGCAGACTAAGCTTTTCTTCACTGCCATCTCATCTTGTAATGATGCCGCCTATGAAGAAAACATACTTGGTGCCGTCTCATCAATAGGTGACCCTACAGAAACTGCGCTTTTAAAGGCGGCATGGGATGCAGGAATTAAAAAAACTTCGATAGATAAGATTTATTCACGTTTTTATGAATTGCCTTTTGACTCAGACAGAAAAAGAATGACTGTAGCAACAAAAAATAAAAAAGGTGAAACCTATATTTTTGTAAAGGGTGCCATTGATATTATTTTAGATCTTTGCGATAGGCAAATAACTCCTATAGGTACAACAACACTCACCCCCATTGATAAAAAAACAATACTTACAGCAAATGAAAAAATGGCCGCCTCTGCTTTAAGAGTTATCGGTGCTGCTTATAAAAAATATGACCATTTTGATAAGACAACCGCCGAAAAAGATCTTATTTTTATCGGCATGGCAGGTATGATAGACCCCCCGAGACAGGAGGTAACCAAAGCCATTGAAAAATGCATGCTGTCAGGTATCAGACCCGTCATGATAACAGGTGATCATAAGCTGACAGCGGCAGCGATAGGAAAGGAATTAGGCATACTTGCTTCGCAAAAAAACATATTAACCGGTGCTGAATTAGATAAACTAAATGATAAGGAATTGATAAATGCATCACATTATATATCTGTATACGCAAGAGTCTCGCCAAGACATAAACTGAGAATAGTCAAAGCATTAAAAACCATAGGCCATGTTGTTGCAATGACGGGGGATGGTGTCAATGATGCCCCGGCTATAAAAGAAGCCGATATAGGCATAGCTATGGGACTTTCCGGCACAGATGTAACAAAGGAAGCATCTTCCATGGTGCTTATGGATGATAATTTTGCCACCATTGTTTCGGCTGTAGAGGAAGGACGTATCATATACGATAATATCAGGAAGTTTTTGCGATATCTGCTATCCTGCAATATTGGAGAAGTATTATTAATGTTTATGGCTTCGATTCTGAAACTGCCCATTCCTCTAATACCTATACAAATATTATGGGTAAACTTAGTTACCGATGGTTTGCCTGCCATGGCATTGGGAATTGATCCGCCCGATAAAGGAATAATGTATAGGAAACCGCGAAAAAAAAACGAAAGCATATTTTCTCAGGGTTTAGGTTTAAAAATACTATTAAGAGGTTTGTTTATAGGTATTGGTACATTAGCAGTATTTGCCCTTATGTTATATCTTACATATAACGATATAAAAAAAGCAAGAAGCTGTGCTTTTGCAACCTTGGTCCTTTGCCAGTTGATATTTGTATTTGAGTGCCGTTCCGAGAAAAGATCTGTTATAAGGATTAATCCCTTGACTAATATACACCTTATACTTGCAGTAATATGTTCCTTAGGACTTCTGCTGATGGTTATTTATATTCCTTTTTTTCAAAAAATATTTCAAACTGTTGCATTAAATAAAATAGAATGGATTATCGTAGTTTTCTCATCCACCATTTGGACAGTATTGTCTATTCTAACTTCATTTTTTTACCGAAAGCAAAGAATATAACGATAACCATAGATTTATAAAGCTCTCACTATAACCTGTTAAATCAGACTATTGTATCTGATACTTAAGATAAAAATAGAAATTTATCCAGTGTAAGCAAGATTTATAAATTATAAGAAGGCGATAATACTATTCCTTCATAATTGGAAACAAGCTTCTCGTTATTATGTACTCTCACTAAAAGGTCATAGTTTTT
>JAAYKT010000125.1 GCA_012522255.1 Clostridiales bacterium | reverse complement strand
TGCTTTGAAGATTACAGTGTAAGCTCAATAATTAAATATGCTCATTAAAACATTATAGGTTAATAAATATTCAAAAAGGCTTCAGAAACGACATTTGAAGCTTTTTTCAATATTTAATATTATAATTTAATAAATTATGATACTATAATAATTAAATTGACTCAAAAGCTGGTGATATGATGCTGCAGGAATTAGAAAACAGAATAAAAACCTATAATCCGACCGCAGATTTTACTTTAATTGAAAAAGCATATGAATATGCATTAAATGCGCACCAAGGTCAAAAAAGGATTTCCCGTGAGGCTTATATTTCTCATCCTACTTCTGTGGCAGAAATATTAGCGGAATTGAATATGGATAATACTACCATTGTAGCAGGAATACTGCATGATGTTATAGAAGATACAAGTTTTGGTTTTAACGACATAAAGGATACTTTTGGTTATGAAATTGCGATGCTCGTTGATGGCGTAACTAAATTAGGAAAATTAGAATACAAAACAAAAGAAGAACAACAGGCAGAAAGCTTGAGAAAAATGTTTGTTGCAATGGCAAAGGATATACGGGTTATACTGATAAAGCTGGCAGACAGGCTGCATAACCTACGTACCATGAAATGCATGTCAAAAGGAAAACAAATAGAAAAAGCTACAGAAACATTGGAGATATATGCCCCTATAGCCCATAGGCTTGGTATTTCAAAAATGAAATGGGAGATGGAAGACTTATCCTTAAGGCTATTGGAGCCTGAAATATATGGCGACCTGGGAGAAAAAGTCTCTAAAAAAAGGGAAGAAAGAGAAGAGTACATCAATGCCGTAATAGAAGAAATAAAGAAAAAGAACAAAGAGTCCGGTATAGAGTCGCAAATAGAAGGACGCCCTAAAAACTTCTATAGTATATACAAAAAAATGTATTTGCAGAACAAAACTTTTGAACAGATATTTGATATTACAGCAGTGAGGGTTATAGTAGATTCAGTAAGAGATTGTTATGGGGCTTTAGGTATCGTTCATACCCTATGGAAACCAATACCCGGTAGATTCAAAGATTATATCGCAATGCCCAAGCCCAACATGTACCAATCGTTGCATACTACTGTTATCGGGCCTGACGGGGAACCTTTCGAAGTACAGATAAGGACCTGGGAAATGCATAGGACTTCGGAATTCGGTATAGCGGCACACTGGAAATATAAAGAAGGCAGAACATCTCAAAGCGAATTTGATGAAAAATTCAAATGGTTGAGGCAAATGTTGGAATGGCAAAATGAGGTTAAAGACACCAAAGAGTTTATGGAAACATTGAAAATTGATTTGGTAATCGATGAGGTATATGTTTTCACGCCAAAAGGTGATGTTATTGATTTGCCTGTTGATTCTACTCCCATAGATTTTGCATATAAAATTCACAGTGCTATCGGAAACAAATGCATCGGTGCAAAAATAAACGGCAAAATAGTTCCAATAGACTATAAACTCCAAAACGGAGACATAGTAGAAATAATTACTTCTGCGGCATCCGGAGGTCCCAGCAGAGATTGGCTAAAAATAGTAAAGAGCTCTCAGGCAAAAAATAAAATCAGACAATGGTTCAGGAGAGATAAAAGAGAAGAGAATATTCCAAAAGGCAAAGACTTGTTGGATAAGGAAATAAAAAAACTGGGATATACACAGTCACAAATTATTAAAAACGATTGGTTGGAGCAAACCTACAAAAAATTCGGTTTGCACACATTGGATGATTTGTACGCATCCTTGGGATATGGGGGACTAACCTTAAATCAGGTGACGATGAGGCTTAAAGAGGAGATTAGAAAAAGTCAAAAAGGAGATATAAGAGAAGAGGAAGAACTGGAAAAACAACTGTTAAAAACAGAGACCCAAAAAAGAAGAAAATCGGAGACGGGTATAATAGTAAAAGGTGTGGAAAATGCTCTTGTTAGATTTTCAAAGTGCTGCAATCCCGTTCCCGGTGACGATATATTAGGATACATTACAAAAGGCAGAGGAGTATCCATTCATAGAAAAGATTGCCCCAATGCAAAAGATTTGCTGGAAGAAGAGGAAAGGCTCATTGAAGTTGAATGGGACACAAAAGGCCTTGTTTCATACAATGCGGATTTGCAGGTAAAAGCACATGACAGACAGGGGCTTTTGGCGGAAATAACATCAATTATAAATGACAATAAAATAAACATTGTATCCTTTTACTCAAAGACTTCCAAAGATAGGATAGCAAATATCAGTTTTATATTGGAAATTAGCGATATAGAGCAACTGAATAAACTAATCAAGCGATTTAGAAGACTGGACGGGGTCTTAGATGTATACAGGACAAAATAATAAACAACGGGAGGAATAAAATTGAGAGCAGTTGTGCAAAGGGTAAATAAAAGCAGTGTTAAAATAGATAACAAAATAATAAGCGAAATTGAAAAAGGCCTTACTGTTTTGTTAGGTATCAGTGAAGACGATAACCAAAGCGATATTGACTATATGGTGGAGAAGATAACAAACCTGAGAATATTTGAAGATGCTGAAGGTAAGATGAATCTTTCTCTTTTTGATATAAAAGGAGAACTGCTGGTTGTTTCACAGTTTACTTTATACGGTGATTGCAAAAAGGGACGCAGGCCAAGTTTTGTAAAGGCTGCCCGGCCGGAAAAGGCTGAAGAATACTACGATATATTTGTAAAAAAATGTGTGCAATCGGGGATTAATACAAAGACAGGCATTTTTCAGGCTGAAATGATTGTAAATATAGAGAATGACGGGCCTGTCACCATCATGTTGGACAGTGAAAAGATTATATAGTATTTATAAAAAAGCGCGTAAGCAAAATACAGGCTATTTAAAGGCTAACGAATTTGGAGGTTTTTTTAATGAAATTTATAAGAATTCCATTGGGTATATATCAGGCAAATTGTTATGTAGTATCGGATGAAGAAACAAAAAAAACAGCAATAATAGACCCGGGCGGCGATTTTAATACATTGAAACAAGTAATAGAAGAAAAGAAACTATCCGTTGAATGTGTAATTTTGACTCACGCCCATGCAGACCATATTGGGGCGGTTTTGGATTTAAAAAACCATTGTGATATAGAAATTATGGTACATGACGGTGATTATGATATGTTGAAAAACAAAAGAATCAATCATTCCGACGTGATGGGAAATAGAATTATAGAAATGGAAGCAGATAAAAAACTTAAGGATAATGACACTATATCAGTAGGAAATATGGAATTTATCGTTATACATACTCCGGGGCATTCTAAAGGAAGCATATGTTTAAAAATAGATAACGTGGTGTTTACCGGCGACACACTTTTTGCGGGTTCAATAGGCAGGACGGATCTAAAAGGCGGGTCATTTAAAGAAATAATAAAATCCATAAAAGAAAAACTGATGATTTTATCTGAAGATACAAAGGTATATCCGGGGCACGGCCCGTCTACAACTATTAAAGAAGAAAAGGAAAATAATCCATTTTTACAGTGAACATATAAATAACAGGAGGAATTATGATGTCTAAGTACAAAAGGACGCATATGTGCGGAAATATTACAACAAATGATATAGGAAAAGAAGTGTCCTTAGCCGGATGGGTTCAAAAAAATAGAAATTTGGGAGGCTTACTTTTTTTGGACTTAAGGGACAAAACCGGAATGGTCCAAGTAACACTCAATAAAGATATAAACGAGAAACTTTTTGATATTGCTGAAGAGATAAAAAGTGAATATGTTATATCAATATCCGGCACAGTGCAAAAAAGAGAGGGCGCCATAAACACAAAAATAAAAACCGGGGAAATCGAGATTGTTGCATCAGATGTAAAAACCCTCAGCAAATCCGAAACACCGCCTATTTACATTGAAGATGATTTGAATGCATCTGAAAGTATAAGGCTTAAATATAGATATTTAGATTTAAGAAGGCCTGTTATGCAAAAGAGGCTTTTTATCAGGAATAAGGTTTATAAATTGATAAGAGATTATTTTTATGATAACGGATTTACGGAAGTTGAGACGCCTTTTTTATCCAAAACAACACCTGAAGGGGCGAGAGATTATTTGGTTCCCAGCAGAGTACAACCGGGTAAATTCTATGCACTTCCTCAATCACCCCAAATATTCAAACAAATACTTATGGTATCGGGTTTTGATAAATATTTTCAGATAGTTAAATGCTTCAGAGATGAGGATTTGAGAGCAGACAGGCAACCGGAATTTACCCAGCTTGATATGGAAATGTCATTTGTTGAAAGAGATGATGTTATAGAAACTATTGAGGGCTTGATGGTTGAAATTTTTAAATGCATTAAAGGAAAAGAATTGAAACCACCATTCAAAAGATTAAAGTATCAGGAAGCGATGGATAGATATGGAACAGACAAACCGGATATTAGATTTGGCCTGGAATTGATAGATTTGGGTGATATATTGGTAAACACCGGATTTAAGGTTTTTAGCAATACATTAGCTACGGGAGGCTCAATAAAAGCAATAAATGCTACGGGCTGTGGCGCAAAGCTCAGCAGGAAGGATATAGATGCTCTTGGTGAATTCATAAAAACTTACAAGGCAAAAGGATTGGCCTGGATTAACATAACTGCCGAGGGTATCAAATCACCCATAACAAAGTTTTTAAGCGAAAAAGAAACAGAACAAATAATCAACAGGATGAATGCCGTAGAAGGTGATATCATACTTATAGTAGCCGATAAGAATGAAATAGTTTACGATTCTTTAGGCCAATTAAGAATTGAGTTGGCACATAGGTTCCATATGATTGATGAGAGCCAAATGGGGCTTTTGTGGGTTACTGATTTTCCGTTATTGGAATTTGATGAGGAAGAAAAAAGATATGTTGCAAAACATCATCCTTTTACATCTCCGGCAGATGAGGATATATCTTTTCTTGATACAAATCCTAAAAAAGTAAGAGCAAAGGCCTACGACATAGTTCTTAACGGTTACGAATTAGGCGGAGGAAGTATAAGAATACACGATAGCAAGATGCAGGAAAAGATGTTTGGTGTCCTTGGCTTTACAATGGAAGAAGCATGGAATAAGTTTGGTTTTTTGCTTGAGGCTTTTAAATATGGGACACCGCCTCATGGCGGTATTGCCCTTGGAATAGACAGACTAATAATGCTTCTAACCGATACTGACAATATAAAAGACGTTATAGCTTTTCCCAAAACCCAAAGTGCCACCTGTTTAATGACAGAAGCGCCGTCTGAGGCGGATGAGAGACAGCTTAGAGAATTAAATATAAAATTGGATAAGTAATTGAGGCTATGGTTATGGATTTTTTAGTGAGAACAAGATTGTTGATAGGCGACGAAGCTATGGGAATACTGAAATCAAGCACCATAGCAGTATTCGGGATCGGAGGAGTGGGGTCATTTACCGCAGAGGCACTGGGTAGGTGTGGTGTTGGAAAATTGATACTGATAGATTTTGGCAGAATAAATATTTCCAACATAAACAGACAGATACATTCTACGGGTAAAACCATAGGGAGATACAAAGTTGATGCAATGAAAGAAAGATTGCAGGAAATAAATCCTTGGATTGAAGTGCAAACTTTTAAGGAAATATATAATGAGGACACAAAAAGCGGACTGATAAAAAACAGTTATGATTATGTTATTGATGCTATAGACACGATTTCTTCAAAGATAAGCCTAATAGTAAATTGTAAAAATATGAACATACCAATAGTAAGCTCCATGGGTGCGGGCAATAAGCTTGATCCGTCAAAACTGAAAATAGCTGATATTTACGAGACAAAGATGTGCCCCTTGGCAAAAGTTATAAGAAATGAACTGAAAAAACGAGAGATTGAGTCTTTAAAAGTAGTATATTCCAACGAAAAACCTATAAAGATAAATATAAATAAATCTGCCGATGATTTGTCTGCCAAGACTGAAAATGAGTCCGGCAAAATATTTAAAAAGCCACCAATCGGCAGTGTTTCTTTTGTTCCTTCGGCTGCAGGATTGATGCTTGCATCCGTTGCAATCAGAGAATTGATTGGTGTACCGGTTGACACAAACCGCTGATTATAGTATTATTTATACCGATAGGGGGTATAAACATGGATGATAAAAGAACGGATAATCAAGTCAACATTATAAACAGGCTGAAAAAGATTGAAGGACAGGTAAAGGGAATTCAAAGAATGGTCGACAGCGGAAAGTGCTGCGATGATATAATGATTCAAATATCGGCAGTAAGATCTGCAATCAATAAGGTGGGCGGCATAATACTTGATACTTATATAAAAGATTGCTTGATTGCATCATTAAAAAATGAAGAAAACGATGACAAATTAAATGATTTAATAAATACTTTGGTAAAATATGTAAAATAGAAGGGTAGCTTATGATAGAAACAGGCAGAGTAGTGGAAGTTAGAAAAAATACAGTAAGAATATTAGTAGCCCGCAATGCCGCATGTGGTGAATGCGGGGCATGCCAGGTAGGAAGGGACAATTTAAACTTGATTATAACAGCAGACAATGACTTAGGCGCCAAAAAAAATGACAATGTACTAATTGAGCTGAATACGGAAAACTTCCTGTTGGCCAGTGCCATTTTTTATGGAATCCCCCTATTTGCTTTGATAGCAGGAATAGCTATTCCTTACTATGCATTAAGACACTTTGGATATTCAAATAATTCCGTACAGTTAATAGCATCAGTATCCGGCTTATTATTATTAGCTGTATCCTATATTTTGATAAAAAGCAAGGAATCGGATTTTAGAAATATGGGTAGGTTTAAATCAAAAATGATAAAAATTATTGAATAATTGTGGAGGTTAAATTAAATGCAGGAAATATATAAAGCGGATCCTGAAATTGCCGAAGCTATAAAATTAGAGCAAAAAAGACAAAGGAGAAATATAGAACTTATTGCTTCGGAAAACTTTGTAAGCGATGCTGTTAAGGCTGCAATGGGTACAATCCTTACAAATAAATATGCGGAGGGTTACCCAACAAACAGATATTATGGCGGGTGCGAATATGTTGATATAGTTGAAAATATAGCAAGAGACAGGCTAAAGAAAATCTTTAATGCCGAGCATGCAAATGTTCAACCTCATTCAGGAACAAACGCAAACATCGGAGTATACTTTTCCGTATTGGATCCCGGAGATCTGGTAATGGGAATGGATTTATCCCATGGCGGCCATTTAACCCATGGAAGTCCCGTAAATATTTCGGGGAAATACTATAAATTTATTTCTTATGGAGTAGATAAAGAAACTGGAAAAATTGATTATGAAAAAGTGCGGGAACTTGCATTAAAAAATCGACCAAAACTTATCATAGCAGGTGGCAGTGCATACCCGAGAATAATAGATTTTAAAATATTCAATGATATTGCAAAGGACTCCGGCTCATTGCTTATGGTTGATATGGCACATATAGCCGGCCTTATAGCAGCCGGTTTGCATCCCAGTCCCATAGAATACGCCGATTTTGTAACCACCACAACCCATAAAACCCTAAGAGGGCCAAGAGGCGGCGCAATACTATGCAAAGAAAAATATGCGAAGACCGTCGATAAGGCAATATTCCCCGGTACACAGGGGGGGCCTTTGATGCATGTAATAGCAGCCAAAGCAATTTGTTTCAAAGAAGCAATGGAAGAGGACTTTTTTGAATATCAAAAACAAGTCATAAAGAATTCTAAAGCATTGGCGGGACAGCTTATTAATGAAGGATTCAATCTGATATCCGGCGGTACTGACAACCATTTGATTTTAATAGATCTAAGGAATAAAAATACTACGGGAAAAGAAGTTGAACACCTGTTGGATCAGATAGGCATCACAGTCAATAAAAATACAATACCTTTTGATACACAAAGCCCGTTTGTAACCAGCGGCATCAGAGTAGGTACACCGGCGGTTACGACAAGAGGCCTTAAAGAAGAAGATATGAAAGAAATAGGTAAAATCATCTCCCATATAATAGATAAACCGAATGATATACATAAAACAAAAGAAAGGGTAAAGGCTTTATCCGATAAATATGTGTTTTAGGCTTCTTGCCACTTGCTTCTTGACTCTGGCTTCCGGCTTTTGGCCTCTGGCCTATTGTATCTGGCCTTTGGCTTCTTGCCTTCGGACACTGGCTTTTGGACTCTTGCCTCTTGCCACTTGCTTCTGGCACTGTCAAAGGCAGGGGAGGAACCCTGCCATTACAGCAAAGGCTTTTAGCTGCGGGCTTGTCATTCTGGGCGCAGCGAGGAATCTTAGATAAACCGAAATTGACAGAGTAGCTGAGCATGTCGTCTATGCAGGGCGGGCATAATATTCCTTCACTGTCATTCTGAGCGCAGTATCTTAATTAATACGAGGTTATTACTATGGGTGTAAATCTGTTATATAAATCAATATTGGAAACCATAATAGAAAATATAAATGCGGGGATACATGTTGTTGATGATAAAAGCAGAACCATTTTCTACAATAAATTCATGGGTGAATTGGAAGGCCTGGATGTAGATGAAGTAATGGGTAAAAGCATTTTGGAGATTTTTCCTTTTCTTACGGAGGAGACAAGCACAGTTTTAACTGTTTTAAAAACGAGGAAACCTATCTTTTTAAGCAATCAAACATATTTAAATACATACGGTAAGCAAATCAATACTATAAATAGCACTATACCTTTTAGAATTTCACCAAACAAATTTGGTGCCGTTGAAATTGCAAAAGATATAACCAAAGAAAAAGAATTATTGGCCAAACTTCAGATATTGCAGCAGGAATTGGCAACAAATACGAACGAACCGGCTAAAAAAGGTGTAAAGGGTTATACCTTTAGGTGCATTGTAGGTGAGGATGATGGGTTTTTAGATATGATATCCTACGCAAAATCTGCTTCAAAAACATCTTCAACGGTATTTATATACGGAGAAACAGGAACAGGTAAAGAGCTTTTTGCACAAAGTATACATAATGAAAGCAGCAGGTATAGCAAACCTTTCATTGCACAAAACTGTGCTGCACTGCCTGAATCACTCTTAGAGGGTATATTATTCGGTACAACAAAAGGAAGCTTTACAGGCGCGATAAACAGGCCGGGACTTTTTGAACAGGCTGATGGCGGCACCTTGCTTTTAGATGAGATCAATTCCATGAGTCTGTCACTGCAAGCAAAACTTCTGAGAGTTTTGCAGGAAGGTTTTATCAGAAGACTGGGAGGTTTGACGGATATACCCTGTGATGTAAGAATAATAGCCACAACAAATGAAGACCCTCTAAACGCAATAGAAAGAAATGCTTTGAGGAAGGATCTATATTACAGGCTAAATGTAATTAATATTCGCATACCACCGCTTAAGGAAAGAAAAAAAGACATATCTTTATTGGCTGATCACTTTATAAAAAAATACAATTTAATACTTCAAAAAGATGTTTGGAATCTATCTAAGGAGGTTGAGGCTTCTTTTATGGCTTATGATTGGCCGGGCAATGTCAGAGAGCTGGAAAATGTAATTGAAAGTGCCATGAATATGATAGATAAGGAACATATATTGAAACCTGAGCACCTGTCGGCAAAAACAAAAGAGATGATAATAAAAAATGAAGAATCAGATACAATAAAACATTTGCTGAACAATAATAATACCTTAGATGAGGTTCTAAGCTGTATAGAGCGGGAACTAATCAACAATGCGTTAAAAGACAATTCTTACAACATAACCAGGGCAGCAAAAAGCCTTGGCATTAAAAGGCAAAGCCTACAGCATAAAATAAAAAAGTTCAAAATTGATACCGGACAGGAAAATTTAAGTATTTAAAATGAAATAATGGATAAAATAGCTAAAACATAAGCACTTTAGTGCAAAAATATTTGCATAGAAGTGTTTATTAATGCACTTTAATACATTATTTACATGTTTGATACATTAGAATGGAGCAAATATACTTGCTTTATCTGCAAACATATTTGCATGTACTGTAATTTTTTGAATATTATGAAGAAAGGGATAAATGTTTAATTCAAAAATTGTGAAAACGCATGCATTTGTGTGTTGCTCAGACGAATTTTCACAAATCTTTACCTATAATTTGGCACAGTTATTGCATAATAAATATATGTAAATAACTATAAACACGAGGAGGATTTAATATGGAGCGAGAAAATGTAAAAGTAATTATTTGGGGTCTTGGTTCCATGGGCGGTGGCATGGCAGAAATGATACTCAAGAAAAAGGGTATCGAAATTGTCGGCGTTGTAGGCAGAGGCGCAAAATTAGGTAAAAGCATGTATGACTATCTAAGCGTAGAAAGAGGAGACAATCCGGACATAAAAATAGGTACTTATGAAGAAGTAATTACCGAAAAAGCAGCTGATGTTGTACTTATTTGCACTGACTCTTTTGTTAAGAATACTTTTGATAAAATAAAATATTGTTTGGAAAAGAAGATCAATGTTATCTCAAGCGCTGAGGAAATGGCTTACCCGATGCAACAGGAACCTGAGTTGGCGGCGGAAATGGATAGAATAGCAAAAGAAAATGGAGTGACAGTGCTCGGAACAGGTATAAACCCGGGTCTTATTATGGACTTACTGGTTGTATGTCTGACCGGTTGCTGTATAGACGTTGAGCATGTTTTGGCAAGAAGAGTAAACAGTTTGTCTCCCTTTGGACCCTTGGTAATGCATGAACAGGGAATAGGAACAACAGTAGAGGAATTCAAGGAAGGCGCCGCAACAGGTAAAATTGCGGGACACGTCGGTTTTAATGAATCCATAGCTATGATTGCCGGTGCTTTAGGCTGGAAATTAAGCGGAGAAGTAAAGCAAACTATGGAACCCATCGTTTCAAACGTATACAGAAAAGCCCCTCATGCGGAAGTTCAACCCGGTGACGTAGCAGGATGTGCTATGAAAGGTTTTGGATATGTTGACGGTGAGCTGAAAATCGAAATGGATCACCCCCAGCAGATAGAACCTGAACTGGAAGGAACCCACACCGGGGATTATGTAATAATCAAAGGCACCCCCAATGTCAATGTAGCGAATCAGCCGGAAGTACCCGGAGGAATCGGCACAATAGCAATGTGCGTTAATATGATACCCCACGTTATAAATGCAAGGCCCGGCCTTAAGACTATGATAGACTTGCCGGTACCGAGAGCAATGATGGGCGATGTAAGAGACCTAATTGAAAAATAATAATATAGAGGAGATTTTGTCTCCTCTTCTTAAAAATGTGCTCTAAATTAACGATACTTAAATTTTAATATAAATCGAAAGTGAGGTATTCAAATGGAAATTGCAAAAAAAGGCGATTGGGTGCAAATACACCAAATAGTCCTAAAACCGGAAGAAAGAGCAGAACATCTTCCTGCAGATACCAAGGAAGTTCCCTTGGAGTTATGGGTTAAAGGTTTTGCACAACATGATGCAAAAATCGGTGAAGAGATTGAAATCAAAACAGTAACGGGAAGAACAGTTGTAGGTGAACTGTTTGCAATAAACCCAAGGTATGTCCACGATTTTGGAAACTATGTACCGGAACTGACTAAGGTGGATATGCAGCTTAAAGATGAATTATTCGGAGGTGAAAATTAATGAGTAGAGATATATCATATTCTGCCGTAATGGGTAGAAAAAATGAAATAATGAAAGATGCCATAGGGATAGATTACAGCGTATTCGAATCCGGCAGTATAGCTTTTGATTATGAAAGAATGATGAGAGAAGCCGGTTATTCACTTGATGAAATTCAGGAGATACAAGGAAGAACAGGCGTAGGTAACACACCTATTTTGGAAATGAGAAATCTTACAGCCTTAGCGAGAAAATATTCTCCAAAGGGAAAAGGCGCAAGAATATTTATAAAAGACGAAGCAGCCAACCCTTCCGGTAGCTTTAAAGCAAGAAGAGCGGCAACTGCAGTCTATCATGCTAAGAAAATGGGTTACAAAGGCGTAATTGCAGCCACAAGCGGTAACTATGGAGCTGCTGTTGCATCCCAGGCAGCCATGGCAGGGCTTAAATGCATTGTTGTACAGGAATGCTATGACAGTAAAATGGTTGGACAACCGGAAATATTAGAAAAACAAAGAGTTTGTGAAGCCTATGGAGCAGAAGTAGTTCAGCTATCGGTAGGCCCGGAGCTTTTCTATACTTTCCTTCTCCTTCTTGAAGAAACAGGATATTTCAATGCATCGCTGTATACACCCTTTGGAATTGCCGGGGTAGAAACCTTAGGCTACGAATTGGTAATGCAGTTCAGAGAAAAACTGGGCTAGGATCCGGATAAAGTTCTTATCACTCATGCAGGTGGCGGAAACGTAACGGGAACAGCAAGAGGAATAATAAAATCCGGTGCCGAAAATGTTGAAGTTGTGGGGGCAAGTGTTGACCTGTCAGGATTGCACATGGCTTCAGATCACGATTTTAATAGAAAATCCTTTACCACCGGTCATACGGGTTTTGGTATTCCATTTGCCACATGGCCGGACAGAGCAGACGTACCAAGAAACGCAGCAAGGCCTTTAAGATATTTGGACAGATATATATTTGTAAAACAAGGCGAAGTATTCTATATCACCGAAGCTCTTTCCGTTCTTGAAGGAATCGAAAGAGGCCCCGCAGGAAACACATCATTGACGGCAGCCTTTGCTTTGGCGCAGGAAATGGATGAGGATCAAACAATAATAGTTCAGGAAACCGAATACACGGGAGCCGGGAAACATCCGATGCCACAAATCAGTTTTGCAAAACAAAATGGAATAGAAGTATTGATAGGCGACACTGAAGAAGAAAAACCGGGACAAAACATTATATTCCCCGACAGCCCCGGCAGAATTAAAGTTAGGGATTTTGACTTGAATAAAGCGAGAACGTCATATGTTAAAAACGCTGTAAACAATTACGGCAAAAAAGAAATCAGCAAAGAAGACTTTGATTTTATAGTTAAAGATGCTAAGACTAACGATAAGTTTGTTACAGAAGCGTTGGAAGAATTAGGAGTTAGTGTAAAATAATTTTGAACGGAGGGTTAAAATTGAAAAGAGCTGACGATTACTTAACAAGGCGAAAACATTTAGAGAATTTGACTGAAGACCAATTAAAAGATAAGTTC
>JAAYKT010000124.1 GCA_012522255.1 Clostridiales bacterium | reverse complement strand
TATTATGAGATAAGAAGAGAAATTATACAGTCCTATGCGTCTGATTTAGAAGGTAAAGATATTGACATGCTAGCTCGCGCTACAAGGGGATTGATAGAGGAGGATATAGAAAAAGCAGTAGATGAATATCGTTCGGTAGGAAGAATCACATATGAAAATCCTCATTCAACCAATACATGTGATCCATTAAGAGGTAATTGGAGTGAACATTTGATAAACTTGAAATGGCTTCATCGTATAGTTGAAGATGCTGGGTTTTCTGTTATGATTTTTGCTGGTCGCTATTATGTGGACAGAACAATTGTAAAAAAAGTTATTAAAACAATTTTAAATTTTTTTATAAGAATTTCGGGTCGAAATGCATTGATATTCGCTCAGTACTACATTTTGTTAGCTGACTATAATCCTAAAAAAGCCAACCAACTTAATGAATCGTAGTTGGCTGGCTTTAAGATCTAACAAAC
Organism: Clostridiales bacterium; assembly: GCA_012522255.1. Lineage (GTDB taxonomy): Bacteria > Bacillota > Clostridia > Lutisporales > Lutisporaceae > JAAYKT01. Next base: position 1,107 of record JAAYKT010000124.1, on the reverse strand, counting down.
TAAACATTTAGTAGTGTTTAGCAGGTTGTTTCTGTATAATTAAGGCAATTTATTATTTTTGCAAATATCTTTCTGCTTCTAAGGCAGCTTGAGCACCAGTTCCAGCAGCTGTAATGGCCTGACGATAATGTGAGTCAGCTACATCGCCTGCGGCAAATACACCAGGAACATTGGTTTTGGGAGTACCTGGTATAGTCTTAATAAAACCAGTTTCATCAGTTTCAACCCAAGGTTTGAAGATTTCAGAATTGGGGGTAAAACCAATGGCTAAGAAAAAACCGTCAATAGGAAGATGTACATTTTCTTCATCAGCTTGTCCACGACGTTTTACTAAATTAACGCCTTGTACCACATTTTCTCCAGTTAAACCAAGAGTTTCATGTTCAAATAAAACTTCAATTTTTGGATTGTTAAATACCCTGTCTTGCATAATTTTGGATGCACGTAAATAGGGTTTGCGCACTATCATATATACTTTAGAAGCTAATCCTGAAAGATAGGTTGCCTCTTCGCAAGCACTATCACCACCACCAACAACGGCTACCGTCATATTACGATAAAAGAAACCGTCGCAGGTTGCACATGCAGAAACACCCATACCAGAATATTTAGTTTCGTCTGGCAGACCAAGATATTTGGCTGTTGCTCCAGTAGCAATGATAATGGTTTCCGCCTCAATTGTTTTATTATCATCAATAGTCACCTTATATGGCGCTTCTGATAAATCAGTGGCGGTTGCTCGTCCAAAACGAATATCAGTACCAAAACGTTCAGCTTGTTTTTTTAATTCTTCCATCATTTCAGGTCCGGTAATTCCTTCCGGGTATCCAGGGAAATTTTCAACTTCAGTGGTAGTTGTTAGCTGACCTCCAGGTTGCATACCTTCATATAATACGGGGGATAAATTAGCCCGTGCTGCATAGATTGCTGCGGTATATCCCGCAGGTCCTGATCCAATAATCAGAGTACGTACTTTTTCGTTCATTGTTATATTGTTTTTTATTTGTTACTTGTTGCTTGTTAGACGCGATAAATTGCGTCTCTTCTAAACCATTCTATTCTTAGCATTAATAATTAACCATTAACTATTAACTATTATCGTAAATC
>JAAYKT010000123.1 GCA_012522255.1 Clostridiales bacterium | reverse complement strand
GGTATATATCCCGCCCCCGGTTTCTTGTCTCTTGCCCCTGCATTAGGTCGTGCTTTAGGGGTGATTTTCCGCTTTCAGCTTTCCACTTTCCGTTATTCCACCGGTTTTAGCCTTGCAGTAAACTGTCTCAGCACTTTTGGTTCATATACTGTTACAAGCCCTTTGATTTCCGATGCTTTTTCTTTCAATGCAATTAGACAGTCTGCTATGTAATCCATATGATTATCCGTATAAACTCTTCTGGGAATTGTCAATCTCAAAAGCTCCATATCCGATTCCCTTTGCTTTCCCGTTTCCGGATCATTCCCCAATAAGAAAGAACCTATCTCAACGCCTCTTATGCCGCCTTCTATATACAGCGCATTAGCTAAAGCCTGTGCCGGGAATTCATAATATGGAATATGAGGCATCATCTTCTTGGCATCTACAAATATTGCATGACCGCCAGGTGGTGTCTGAATTGGTACGCCGCCATCTATTAATCTTTGGCCTAAATAGTTGATTTGGTTTATTCTATACTCAAGATAAGGCTCCTCTGTGCCTTCCATTAGACCGATAGCCAAAGCTTCAAGATCCCTGCCGGATAATCCGCCGTAAGTGGGGAAACCTTCGTAGGGTACCGTCAATGACCTGGTATTAATATATAATTCTTCATCATCCTTTATGCCTACCAATCCTCCCATATTCACTATGGCATCTTTCTTGGCACTCATTGTAAAACCTTCTGCATAAGAGAACATTTCTTTCACAATTTCTCTTATGGATTTGTTCTCGTAACCTTTTTCACGAATCTTTATAAAATAAGCATTTTCTGCAAACCTTGCCGCATCGATAAATACCCTGATGCTATATTTATCACATATTTCTTTGACTGCCTTTATGTTTGCCATGGACACCGGCTGTCCTCCTGCACTGTTACACGTAACAGTTATTATCAAGAATGCAATGTTTTCCACACCTCTGTCTTTGATATAGTTCTCAAGCTTTTCCAAATCAAAATCCCCTTTGAAGGGATAAGGCGTGACAGTATCAAAAGCCCTGTCATGTATTAGGTTTATTGCGTGGGCACCTGCAAGCTCAATGTGTGCCATAGTAGTATCAAAGTGCATGTTTCCTAATACATCCTGTCCTTTTTTGACCATTTGCGGGAAAAATACTTTTTCCGCGCCACGGCCTTGATGTGCGGGTATTATATACTTATATCCAAATAATTCTTTTGCCACTGTCTCTAAATGATAAAAATTCCTGCTTCCGGCATAAGATTCGTCGCCCATCATAAGCCCGGCCCATTGTCTGTCACTCATGGCACCCGTTCCGCTATCACTTAATATATCTATGAATATCTCCTCGGCTCTTAATGAAAAAGGATTATAACCCACCATTTCTAATGCTTTAATCCGCTCCTCTTTAGAAATAAGGTTAATGGGTTCTACCATTTTGATTTTAAACGGTTCCGGTTTTTTCAACTTTCTTCCCCCTTTTATTAAAATTTTCTATAGTTATTTAAATTTTAGCCAACTTAGGTTTTATATTTACCTAAAACTAAAAACCTTTATGCTCCGTTCTTGCAATTATTTCATTTTGCAGCGCCTCGCCCAAATCGTTAAAGTAATCACTGTAGCCTGCAACACGTACTATGAGATCTCTATAATCCTCAGGATTTTTTTGTGCATCCCTGAGAGTTTGTGCATCAACCACATTGAATTGTATATGATGCCCATCCATTTTAAAATAGGTTCTTACAAGCTGAGCCCATTTATCGAGGCTTTCCCCGGTCCCCACAATGCTTGGTGAAAATTTTTGATTAAGCAAAGTGCCCCCGGTCTTTAGATGATCCATTTTCCCTGCGGATTTAATAACTCCCGTAGGACCCAATCTATCAGCCCCCTGCACCGGGGAAATTCCTTCGGACTGGGGTACACCGGAAAGTCTGCCGTCAGGAGTGGCACCTGTAACCTCTCCAAAGTACACATGACAGGTAGTAGGGAGCATATCTATTCTGTATGTGCCGCCGCATACCGTAGGTCTGCCGTTTACTTCATTATAATAGGCGTTAAATGCTTCTTTCATTATATCATCGGCGTAGTCGTCATCGTTTCCATACTTTGGCGTCCTGTTTAAAAATAATTGACGGATCTCTTCTCTGCCCTCAAAATTTTTCTCCAATACATCAAGGAGTTCACCCATGGTTAATCTTTTATCTTCAAACACATGCTTTTTAATAGAAGCTAAACTATCAGTCAATGTTCCTATACCCACTCCCTGCAGATATCTCGTGTTATATCTGGCGCCTCCTGCGTTGTAGTTCTTAGCTTTCTTTATACAATCATCCACAGTGATTGATAAAAATGGACAAGGCATATTATCTATATAAAGCTTCTCCATTACATTATTACCTCTGATTTTTATCTCAATAAAATGATGGAGCTGCTTTTTAAATGCTTCAAATAATTCTTCGTAGGTTTTAAAATCCCTTGGGTCCCCTGTTTCTATTCCTAATTTTTTTCCCGTCATGGTATCAAGCCCGTTATTAAGGGTTATTTCCAAAACCTTTACCAGATTAAAATATCCTGTAAGTATATAGGCCTCCTTCCCGAAAGCTCCTGTTTCTACACAGCCTGAGGTACCCCCGCATCTTGCGTCTTCGATGGATTTGCCTGCCCTCAGCATTTCCTCTATTACTGCATCGGCATTAAATATGGAGGGCTGACCAAAGCCTGTTTCCAATATTTTTAGTGCACGCTTTAAAAATTTGTCCGGATTCTTTTTGCTAAGCTGAATATTAGAGCTGGGTTGGAGTAGCCTCATCTCCTCTATAACGTCAAGTATCATATAGGTCACATCATTGACGCCGTCAGAGCCGTCTATGGTTAGACCGCCATTATTAATATTGGCAAAGTCCGTATAGGTGCCGCTTTCTTTTAGGGTTATACCAACCTTTGGCGGTGCCGGTTGGTTGTTGAATTTTATCCAGAAAAGCTGTAATAGTTCTATTGCTTCTTCCTCAGTTAATGCACCGTTTTTGGTACCTTCTTTATAAAAGGGATATAAATGCTGATCCAATCTGCCGGGACAAAAAGCATCCCAAGTGTTTAGCTCCGTTATAACACTCAAATGTACGAACCAATACATCTGCAATGCTTCCCAAAAGTTTTTGGGTGCGTGTGCCGGTATATTTGTGCATACTTCAGCAATCTTTAGTAGCTCCTTCTTCCTGTTTTCATCCTTTTCCGTTACAGCAAGTTCTATAGCTTTTTCAGCATGTCTTTTTCCAAATGTAATTATTGCATCGCAGCATATGCTCATTGCTTTCAGCTCTTCATGTTTTGTAAAGGCTTGGGGATCCTTTATAAAGTCAAGCTTTGATATTTCATCTTCTATATCTTTTTTGAAATCCAAAAATCCTTTTTGATAGATCTTGCCGTCTGCCACAGTATGACCTGGAGATCTTTGCTCCATAAATTCGGTGAAAATCCCCGCGTAGTAGCAGTCTTTCCATTCTTGTGTCATGTTGTTTAGAAGAAGATTCCGCATAGCTTTGCCTTCCCAGTAGGGTATTATTTCTTCTTTTTGTACATCCTTGGCATCCTCAGATACTTTGAAAAACACTTTCTCCCTGGCATCCATAACTTCAAAGTCCTCTATGGTATGACAGCATAGCTCAGGATAAGTAGGAGTGGCCTTTGGGGCAGGTCCTCTTTCTCCTACAATGAGCTCATTATCATTTATGCATATGATTTTATTTTCGCATAGCTCTTTAAAAACCATGGCTCGCAAAACAGGTATAGACACCTTCCCCTGATATTTTTTATATGCATTTGTGACAATCTGCGCTCTTTCGATGGACATAGTTGGCACTGCGTCAAGGCTTTTTTGTCTTAATTCTCTTACTCTATCATTCATAAAAGCTAACCCCCAATTTTTACTTTGAATCCATAGGATTCAAATAGTTTTGATATTTCTTTCATTCTATCATCATTTGGCGTTTTTATATCCCTCAGGCTGTAATCTTCTCCCAGTCTTTTATACTTTTCTGTGGCAATATTATGATAGGGAAGCAAGTTGATTTGCTCAAAGCCGTTGAACTGTGATAAGTATTTGCACATATCCTCCAAGTTTTCCACATCATCATTAATGCCGGGGATTATAGGTATCCTTATAAATATTCTTTTCCCAAGCTTAATCAACTCTTTTAGATTATCTAATATTATCTCGTTAGATACTCCGGTATATTTTTTATGCTTGGCGTCATCCATAATCTTAATATCATAAAGAAATAAATCTATATATTTGCTTAGTGCTATTAAAGTATCTTTTTCTACAAAACCACAAGTATCTACGGTGGTGTGAATGGCTTTTTCTTTGCAAAGCATTAGCATTTCCTTCAAAAACTCTACTTGCACAAATGGTTCGCCGCCGGAGAAAGTAACCCCTCCCTCAGATTCTTCATAAAAAATCCTATCCTTTTCTACCTCGTCTATCACTTGTTTGGCTGTCATTGTTTTGCCTGCCATCTCCAAAGCCCCTGCATAGCACATCTTTGCACATTCACCGCAATTTGTGCATTTGTCCATATCTACTACAGCATTTTTATTCACCATAGTAATAGCCCCATCTGGACATGCTTTTACGCATCTTCCGCAACCTATGCATCTGTCGGGAAATCTCATGAGCTGGGGAGTAAGCTTTTGGCTCTCCGGGTTATGGCACCATAAACACTTAAGGGGACAGCCTTTCATAAATACTGTTGTCCTAATCCCCGGACCGTCATGAATAGAATATTTCATTATATTAAACACTGTGCCTTCCAGCATTGAATCACCTCGATAAAAATTGTTGATCAATTTTTCAGAAAAATTATTTACCTATTCTTAGACCCGGAACTTTTTTTCTGCGTGATATATTTTTAGAGGAATTTTATGATGCTGATTGTATTATTTTACACTATTGTCATTTCTTTGGGTGCTTTATTCAGTACATTAACGCCGCTTCCATCTACAACTACGATATCCTCTACTCTCATACCAAATTTTCCTGCTATATATACACCGGGCTCTACGCTAAAGGCCATCCCCGTTTTAAGTACTTGGTCATTGCCCTGTCTGATATATGGTGCTTCGTGTACTGCTATTCCTATTCCGTGACCTGTCCTTGATAGGATGTACTCACCATAGCCATTTTCCCTTATCACCTTTTGAGCTGTCGCATCTACTTCATGAGCGGTGACACCCTCTTTAACCGCTTTTTCCGCTTCCATATTTGCTTTTAATACTATCTCGTAAACTTTCTTTTGTTCCTCCGTTGGCTCTCCAACGAAAACCGTTCTGGATATATCGGAGCAATAGCCTTTATATTTGCAGCCATAGTCAAGAATTATCAAATCCTTTTCTTCTATGACTCTGCTATCCTCACTGTAATGAGGTTTCGAACTGTTAGGGCCTGAAGCCACTATAGGGTCAAAGGATAGACTCTCTCCACCCAATTCTATAAGCAACTCTTTAAGTCTATTGGCAATATCCTTTTCAGTAATTCCCGGTTTAATAAACTTTACTATTTCTTCAAAAGC
>JAAYKT010000122.1 GCA_012522255.1 Clostridiales bacterium | reverse complement strand
TGCCTCTTGTCTCTTGCCTCTTGCCTCTTGCTTCTTGCCTCTGGTATTAAGGCTGCGCTCGCCCGATGCTATGCGGAACGTGTCATTCAAAGCGTCAGCGAAGAATCTTAATACATTGGTGCAAAATTCCATATACTTGCCATTTAGAATAAAAAGTAGTATTATTAAGAAAAATAATAAAAATAAATACAATGATGGGGAAAAGTAGGGGACACTGCATTTTCAGAGATCCGGCGGCTGGTGAAAGCCGGAATGCAAGGCTTTGAATTCCGCCCCGGAGTAACCTGTAAAGGCAGGCGGTAAGACCGTTAAATTGTTAAGAGAACAGCTTTGGCTGTTAAATAGGGTGGCAACGCGGAACCTTTCGTCCCTTTGTGGAGCGGAAGGTTTATTTTTTTACAAAATTATTGAGGAGGAATAAGAATGCTTGATATTAAACGGATAAGGGCAAACCCGGAGGAAGTCATGAGAAAACTGGATAAAAGGGGCGGCGGTTATAATATTGACCAGGTACTGGAGCTGGATGAAAAAAGGAGAAGTCTTTTAGGCGGGGTGGAAGAGCTTAAAAGTAACAGGAATAAGGTATCTGAAGAGATTGCAAAAATAAAGAAGCAAAAGGGCAATGCTGATTCTTTAATTTTAGAAATGAAAGAAGTATCCGATAGAATTAAAGAAGGTGACGAAGCAGTAAGAAGAATAGATGACCAGATTTCTACGTTGCTGCTTAATATACCAAACACCCCCAATGATGATGTTCCCGAGGGCAAAACAGATGCAGACAATATAGAAATCAGAAAATGGGGAGAGCCTACCAAATTTCCATATAAACCTCAGGCACATTGGGATATAGGCGAGGGTTTGGGCATTTTGGATTTTGCCACTGCAGGAAAAGTAACAGGTACACGATTTACCTTTTATCGCGGTTTAGGTGCAAGGTTAGAAAGATCTTTAATTAATTTTATGCTTGATACACATACAGCAAACGGATACACCGAAATATTGCCTCCTTATATGGCTAACAGCAAGAGTATGCAAGGTACGGGGCAGCTGCCCAAATTTGCAGTGGATATGTTTAAAGTGGATAACACGGATTATTTTTTAATACCAACTGCAGAAGTTCCCGTTACCAATATACATAGAGAGGAAATATTGGAAGGCGTGGAATTTCCAATAAAATATTGCGCATACAGCGCTTGTTTCAGGGCTGAAGCCGGTTCTGCCGGGAGAGATACCCGAGGCCTTATAAGGCAGCATCAGTTTAACAAAGTTGAATTGGTCAAGTTAGCCCATCCGGATCACTCTTATGAGGATTTGGAGTCTTTGACCAACGATGCAGAAAGAATACTGCAACTGCTTAAATTACCTTATAGAGTGGTTTGCTTAAGTACCGGGGACTTGGGATTTTCATCGGCAAAAACCTATGATCTTGAAGTATGGATGCCCAGCTACGACAGATATGTGGAAATATCAAGTTGCAGCAACTTTGAGGATTTCCAAGCCAGAAGGGCGGATATAAAGTTTAAGGAAGGTCCTAAAGATAAGGCAAAGTTCGTTCATACGTTAAATGGCTCCGGTATAGCCGTTGGGCGTACAGTCGCAGCAATTTTGGAAAATTATCAGCAGGAAGACGGAAGTGTAATAGTACCCGAAGCCATCAGGCATTATATGGGCGGTGCGGATAAGATAAGTAAATAAAAAATATAAAAGTAATAGAATAATAATAAAAAGATGCTGATAACAATATGAGGTTTTGGCATCTTTTTTTCTTGAATTTTAGTTTACACTGTTGTTTACCTAATGCCTCCAACATTAAAAATATTAGTATATGATTAGGATTGCGTATATCTTGACTTCATATACTCAAATCCATGTAATTTCATCAATAGTAATGATATAATATTATCAGAACTTATCATTAGAGGATACAAAAGGAAGGGCGGTATTCATGAGAAGAAAAATAATGGTATTATTTTTGATAATACTGACTTTTCATATGGTCATTTTTGGCAAGGTCTATGGTGATATGGGACCAAAACCAACGTTGGAAATCCTTGTAGAAAATGCCCCAAAGTCCCTTTATTACTTGGATCTTTTGGTGGATTACACCTCGGAACATTTGTATCAATATATTGAAGAGGAAGAGTTGGAGTTTAAAGATATTTTTTATACTTTAAAAAACTATAACGTGGACGGATGGCGTCCTGCACTGGTCACAGGTACAAGAGTACCCCTATTTGGGAAGCTTGCAGGGATTGATGAAGGCTCACTCAAAAGACATAGTTTTAGTTATTTGGGTGTACCTGACAGATTTAAAATAATTATTGTAACCGGTGATAATGAAATAATCGTATCGGAAAATGTTTTAGACAGAAAAGCTTTTAATACGGTTGTACGTTTCGACTGCAATACCAAGCTTATTAAGGAAGAAAACTACATTTTACCGACTATTAAACAATTTATTGCAACGGGTCTAACCACTTTAATTATAGAAGGATTAATACTTTTGCTGTTCAGGTTTAGCCTAAAGAAAAACTGGAAACCTTTTATTATAATAAATATGGCTACTCAACTGTTGCTGTCTCTTATTATTAACATTAGCGTGTTTTATAAAGGGATAATGTTGGCAGTTCTTGCTTATGCAGCCTTCGAATGGGTAATACTCATAACGGAGTCCATACTGTTTTCAAAATATTTGGAAGGACATACGAAAAAAAGACGTGTTTTTTACGCTATTACAGCTAATTTAGCCAGTTTTGCTTCAGGTATAGTGATTATGTTACAAAGTACTTTAGGGTAAAGTCATGTGGAGGAAAATTCATGGGAGATTTAGATATTATTCAAATTATAAAAATCAGACTTGGTGAGATACCTTGCCTTTACATAAAACCGAAGTTTAAATGTAAAGAAAGATCTGCGGTCATTTATTATCATGGATGGAGTTCGAAAAAGGAAAACGGTCTTTTTATAGGGAAAGTATTGACCTTTCACGGCCATGAAGTAATTATTCCCGACGCCATATATCACGGTGAAAGAAAAGCTTTGGACAAATATAATGTGGAGGCTATGAAAAAGTATTTTTGGGATGTGATTATTAATACAGTAAAAGAATACGATGGATTGATAACGGGGGCTGCAGAATTATTGGAAACGGACAGGAATAAAGTTGCCGTTATGGGCAGTTCTATGGGCGGGTTTATTGCTTCAGGCGTTTTTGCAGTTAATAAGGAGATCAAATGTCTTGTAAATATGAATGGTGCCTGCGCATGGAAAAAGGCAGAAAGCATATTCAAAGAATTGGACAGAGACGGTAAGGGTGCCGCATCACAGAAGCAACGAAAGTTAATAGCAGAATATGACCCGTTAGGAAAAAAAGAAGACCTATATCCTCGTCCTATTCTTATGCTTCACGGGGATGCTGATACTTCTGTTTCAATAGAAATACAAAGATATTTTTACAAAGAAGTAAAAAAATTATACAAAGGTATGCCTGAAAGATTAAGACTGATAGAGTCCTCTAATTTGAACCATTATAAGACAACAGGGATGTTGGAGGAAACATTGAAATGGTTTGAGATGTATTTATAGCAGTGTGGCAAAAATTTTATGATCATGGGATGGGCATACAAGCATCAACCGGATATATAAAAGATTTAGTAAATGTGAAGGGATAAAGTGAAAAATGGGTAAAAAGAAATATTATGCTGTTAGGGTGGGGGAAGTTCCGGGAATATATTTAACATGGGACGATGCAAAAGAACAAGTACAAGGATATTCAGGCGGGCAATACAAATCATTTGAAAACATATTGGATGCGGAAAAGTATTTGCTGGGTGAAGATAACAAAGATGAAAAAAAAGATTATATTGAGATGGTCAATAATGAGATAAAGAAAGAGATTGAAAAGTTGGGACCGGATCAAGTCATTGCCTTTGTAGACGGAAGTTATTCTTCAGATGTTGAGGGAGAAGAAAGATACGGGTACGGTGCCGTCCTTATAACAAAAGAATCTGAGACCTGCCTATCCGGGTCTTATGACAAGATGGATTATATGACATCACGAAATGTCGCAGGTGAAATTGAGGGAGTAAAAAATGCAATACTGTGGGCTATTGAAAATAAGAAAAAAGAGATAATAGTATACTATGATTATGAAGGAATTGAGAAATGGGCTAAGAAGCAATGGAAGGCAAATAAAGAATTGACATTGGGATATAGAAATTTTTATGGGGAAAAGTTAAAGCTAATAAAGGTGGATTTCAGACATGTTAAGGCACATAGTGGGATCTATTATAATGAAAAGGCAGATGAATTGGCAAAGAAGTCGCTTTATTTGCCGGTTGAAAAGCCGTCTGTAGTTCACACGACCTTGGAGTAATCCTAAAAAAGTGAAGGGGCTTAAGACCCCTTTGTAAGTACTTGAAATAATGCCTATGATTAAAGCAATAAAGGAATAAAAAGTGTCGCAGTGCTGTTTGAGTTGAATGAAAAAGCATCAAGTTAATAGCTTACATTTGACGTTTCTAAAGAAATCTAAAAGATAAAGAATTACAAATAACTAAATCAACTCTTTATCCAATAGGAAGTCAATTATATTGATGTTTAAAATACCTTTGTCATTATACCATTGTTTGCCCACATCTTTTCTTACAATTATCTTTGGAAAAGAATCATCAGTCAATAAAAATGGGCGGATTTCACTTTCAAATTTTTCTTCAGTAGTTATAGCATAAGCAGATTGAATATAAACCTTTTTATTGCCGGCAGAAACTACAAAATCTATTTCTCTGGGGGATTTGATAAAATTCCCTTTTTCATTTTTTGTTCTAGTGTAGACAACACCGATATCTACTGAGAATTGACGAGTTTTAAGCTCATTATAAATAATATTTTCCATTATGTGTGTCATTTCTTGCTGGCGAAAGCCTATGCGCGCATTTCTAAGACCTAAGTCTTCACTATAATATTTGCTTGGCCAATCAAAATAAGCCTTACCCTTGATGTCATAACGTTTACTCTCAGAAAATAAAAATGCATCCATTAGATGAGCTATATATGCCCTTATAGTATTTTGTGATATATTTATTTTTGATTTACTTTGAATAGTGTCAGCAATTTTTTTTGGATTGGTAAGGGAGCCGATGGACGAACTGAGGAGATCTAATATTTGTTCTAAAATGCGGGAATGCTCGATTTTCTTTCTTTCAATGATATCTTTTAGGTAAACTTCTTGAATGAGAGAGTTTAGATAATTTATTTTTGCTGCATGATTTGGACGTGATAAAATCAAGGGCATACCGCCATAAAAAGCGTATTCTTCAAAGGCTTCGTTCTTATCACTGCCAACGGCTGAATAGTATTCGGCAAAGCTTAATGGGTGCACGCGAATTTCATCACTTCTGCCACGAAATTCTGTTAAAATATCTGAAGATAGCATTTTGGAGTTACTGCCGGTCACATAAATATCAAGATTAGCTATGCTGCGAAGATCGTTTAAAGCATCATAGAATGTTATTTTTGCCCCGTGGGGGTTATAAGGGTTTGGGACTCTATCAGACATCTGAATCTCATCAACAAAAAGATAGTATTGTTCTTTTTTGCCTTCTACTATTCCACGGACAAAAGAGCTAAGCATCAATGGGTTGCGGTATTTTATATCCTTTGCGAGATCAAGTTCTATAGTTATAATCTGTTCTTCTTTTACACCGCTTTCCAACAAGTGTCTTTTATAGATTATTTTTAAAAGATATGATTTACCGCATCGACGAATACCGGTAATAACTTTTACCAACCCATCCCACTTATAAGAAATCAATTGTTTTAGATAACTATCTCGTTTTATATCCATCAAAATACTCTCCTTTTTAGAAAAATAATAGCTTCTATTGAATATTATAGTCCATATGTACCGTAATATTCAATATAGGTTTGTTTTTTTACAAAAATCTTTACTGTAATCTTGTTATAAATAGTTAGAAATGTGAAGGGATAATAAAGATATGAGTAAAAAAAAGTATTATGCAGTCAGGGCAGGAGCTGTCCCGGGAATCTACCTGACATGGGATGATGCAAAAATACAGGTTCAAGGTTTTTCAGGTGCCCAATATAAGTCATTTGAAAATATATTGGAAGCGGAAAGATATTTGCCGGTTAAGTGCAATCAATATTAAATAAGTGATTACAAGGATAAGAATAATCTTACCAGTTAGCAAGACTAAATTAGACTGCGCTGGTATCAGGGGTCTATTTTACTTTTACAATTAAGTGTGTCGCTATTGACATGAAAATCCAAGTTGCATTTATTGACACTGTTAATTTTACCTGTTATAATTTATTATGTTCTCACATCGGAGAGATGTCCGAGCGGTTGATGGAGCTGGTCTTGAAAACCAGAGATGTTTCACGACATCCGTGGGTTCGAATCCCACTCTCTCCTCCATAAGAATGCAGTTTAACTTTAATGATAAAGTGACTATATGATGGATAGTAAGTAGGATTAGAACGGACGGAATAGGAAATGCGACCAAAGGAGCATTTACCCGTCTAGGCGTGATAGCGACCGCAAGGGAGCGGCGCGAATCCCACTCTCTCCTCCATAAAAATGTAAAAAAATATATTATTTTTAACTTAAACCTGGAGAAGTACTCAAGTAGGTCGAAGAGGCGCCCCTGCTAAGGGCGTAGGTCGGGAAACTGGCGCGAGGGTTCGAATCCCTCCTTCTCCGCCATTTAGAAAATAAAAGTCAGGCCAAAGGCCTGGCGTTTTATTTTCTAATGAAAGATTAAGAAGGAGGGATTCGAACGGGCGGATTCAATAAACGCGACTAAAGGAGCG
>JAAYKT010000121.1 GCA_012522255.1 Clostridiales bacterium | reverse complement strand
TAGTAGGATTATGCTCATTAGGGGTGGAGTAATATGAAAATTATTAGACGAAATCGTTATTTGAATAGGTTGATAAACCTAAGACAAACACCAGATATAAAAATAATTACAGGTGTCAGGCGTTCAGGAAAATCCGAATTACTAAAGTCCTACATTCGATACATAGAAGATAATGACAACAAGGCTAATATTATATATTTAGATTTACAGAATCTAGAAAACGAGCATTTGTTAAATTATAGGCCCTTGAATGATCATATTGAAAAAGAATACCTTGCAGATAAGAATAATTATTTACTTATAGACGAAGTTCAACTTTGCGCGAACTTTGAAAAAACAATAAATAGCATTCATAGTAGTAGGTTATATGATATATACTTGACTGGTTCCAATGCTTTTTTGTTGAGCAGCGACCTGGCGACATTATTTACCGGTAGAACAATAGAAATTGAAGTTTTCCCTTTTTCATTCTCTGAATTCTGCGATTATTTTGATTACAAAGGCGAAATAAATGCGTTTGATAAATACGTTAATATTGGCGGAATGTCAGGAGCATACTGTTATAATGATGAAAAAGATATAAAGTCTTATTTAAAAAATGTATACGAAACAATCTTAATGAGAGATTTAGTGGAAAGGCATAATATTAGAGATACTATTTTATTAAGAAAATTAAGTGATTTTATGCTATCTAATATTTCGAACCTGACTTCGTATAGGAAAATATCAAATGCTCTCACTACAAATCTACAAAAGACAAATCATATAACAATAGGGAATTATATTTCTTATATGGTTAATTCATTTTTATTTTATAAAATGAATCGCTACGACATTCAAGGAAAAGCTTATTTATCAACTATTGAGAAATATTATCTATCCGATCTTCCCTTTAGATCTGCTATTTTAGGGAGAAAAAATATGGACTATGGCAGAGTCTATGAGAATATAGTAGCAATCGAATTATTTAGAAGAGGCTATGAAGTCTATGTTGGCAAACTATATCAGAAAGAAGTAGATTTTGTAGCAATAAAGGCAGATAAAAAAATTTACGTTCAGGTTTCAGATGATGTTAGCAGTGAAAAAACGCTAAAAAGAGAAATAGAACCATTGTTAAGCATAAAGGACGGCTATCCAAAAATTTTAATAGCTAATACAAAACAACCTTTGATATTAAAGGGCGGAATTCCTATATATGATATCGCTCGCTGGCTTTTAAAAGACGAACAATAAACACATTGTATAACTCACATTAAGTTGGTACATAAACGAGGTACCAACGTCCCTCAAGTAAGACATATAGAAAAAGATCTCACTGGAACAAGCAAAGGAATAATGAGAATAACAAAATGGTACCATGTTAATCAAAACCTAGCTTATTGAAATGTTGACCAATGAGCTAGGTTTTTTAATCCCTTGCAGCTAACAAGCGCAACTGGTTAAGGAGGGCTTATCAATTTTTTTTGCAGTAATCGTTATATACACCCGTCAAGCAGCAACAAGTTTACCGAATAATAGTCATAATTTATATTGAGTTTAGTTCGCTTCTACGATATTATCTAGCTGCGACTCGATTCAAAAAGAGGTTTGAAGCATAAGAAACATCTCCTAAATAGCCATTGACTAAATGCAAAAATTGGACGTAAATATAGAGACTGACAAGAATATGGATAATAACAAGCACACTAAATTGAATTTGCCTGATGTTTCTAATCTCTCTGAAAATTCAAAAAGAATTCAAGATGCAATGAAGCCAATTGGTGAAGTACTGCAGCAATATCAGGATGTTATGGAATCAATCATCAAGAGCTCCATTTTACAGTCAGAAATCGTTATGTCTCCATTTTTAGATGCTATTAGAAGTTCCCAAATCAAAATATATGAAACTTTGAAGAAGCTTGATGAAACGGCTAGAC
>JAAYKT010000120.1 GCA_012522255.1 Clostridiales bacterium | reverse complement strand
CTGTATAGTTACTTCAAAAAGAAAAATTTTAGCCCGAAGAGGTTTAGAAATTTTTAATTTGCAAGATTATTTTAGCGGGATAATCGGGTACGAAGATACCGATAAGCATAAACCAAACCCGGACCCTATTAATAAAGCTTTATCATTACTAAATGCCAAACCTGAGGAAGCTATAATGATAGGGGATAGTGTATTTGATATTAAATGTGCTAAAAACGCAGGCATAAAAAGTGCTTTTGTAAGTTGGAGTGAGGCTGGCGATTATCAAGATAACATAGTTCCTGACTATACAATCGGTGAATTGTCACAGCTCCTTGATATTATATGATTTACACAAATAATGTTGAAATAAATAAGCAGAAACAAAAATGATGTGAGTAATTACTCACATCATTTTTGATACTTTTTTTTCAATCCATAGAACAGACAGATACAATACAGCGGCTGTTATTGCCAATATTATGACACTTAGCATAACCATATCCATCTGAAAGACTTGACCGCCATATATGATAAGATGCCCCAAACCTGCTCTGGAAACGAGAAATTCTCCAACAATTACACCTACCAAAGAGAGTCCCACATTGATCTTTAAAGCCGAGATAATAGAAGGAATATTTGAAGGCAGTACAACAAGTTTCAAAACCTGCCATTTACTGGCACCAAAGGTTTTTAAAAGCTTTATTTTTTCTTCGTCACAATTGCTGAAACTTGTATACACACTGATTATCGTAACAATAATTGACACTAATAGCGCCATAATTATAATGGATTTTGTTGTTCCTCCTATCCAAACTAAAATGACGGGTCCTAATGCTGTTTTTGGAAGAGCATTTAATACCACAAGATAAGGATCCATTACCTTGGCCAAAAAATCCGACCACCAAAGTATTATAGCTATTAAAGTGCCTAAAACTGTACCCAGTGTAAAACCCACTATTGTTTCAAATAATGTCACTCCGGTATGGAGAAAAAGAGAACCATCTTTTGATAGATTTATAGCAGCTCTAATCATTCTAGTTGGCTGGCTCATAATGAAAGGGTCTATCCATTTCATGTTTGCTGCGATTTCCCAGGCTGCAAAAATTAAAATCAGAATAACTATTCTGCTAAAAAAAACTGCCCTTTTTAACATGACTTTGTTTTTTAAAAAATTATAATGTTCCTGTGACATACCGTTATCATCATACATGTACATCCAACTCCTTCCATATTGTATTGAAATAAAACCTGAATTCAGGAGCTTCTCTGCAGTTTATAGGAGTTTTGTTTTCACAGGTTAAATTGATTTCATGTATTGATTTTACTTCAGCAGGTCGTTTTGTTAAAACGATTACTCTGTCGGACATTGATATTGCTTCAGCTATATCGTGGGTTACAAGAATTGCTGTCTTTTTTTCCTTTTTTATAATGAGCCAAATCTCTTCAGAAATAGCAAGCCTGGTTTGGTAATCCAAAGCAGAAAAAGGCTCATCTAAAAGTAGTATGTCAGGGTTAGTGGCTAAAGTTCTAATTAAAGCAGCCCTCTGCCTCATTCCTCCTGACAATTGCCTGGGATAATGATTTTTAAACTCATACAGACCATACTCCTTAAGGAGTTTTTCCGCGGAATCATATGTTTTTTCATTTAAAGTACCTTGTATTTCCAAGCCAATAATCACATTTTTTATAATTGTTCTCCACTCAAACAGATGATCTTTTTGAAGCATATATCCGATATTTCCTGTTGGCCTTTGGACCTCTTTACTTTTTATAAATATTTTTCCTTTTGAAGGTTCCAAAACACCGGAAATCAAGGATAAAAGTGTAGATTTTCCGCATCCGCTTGGGCCAACTATGCTGATAAATTCGCCATCTGAGACTGTTAAGGACAATTTTTCTATAGCCTGGGTTTCACCACTTAGCGCATGGTAGTTCATGGATACATTATGCATTTCAACTACCTTTTCCATTTAAGCACCCCCGGTTAACTTCTATCAGTTTTATAATATTCAATTAAGAAATAAAGGTGATAGGGAATCACCGGGGGCTTGTAAAAATTGTTTTTGTTTCTTTTATTTCTTATTAATTGCTTTTTCCGCGAAACTATTGTTAATAATTTTAGTTAGGTCAATTTTTTCCTTGAGTTCACTTGCTTCAATCATAACATCCTGTAACAGATCATAATGTTCGAAAACCGAAACCGGGTCTTCTTTCCACGCTCCTATCTCCCTGTATCTATTTACCACCGATAATAACACATCATCATCTGCATCATAAAAGAAAGGTTTTAATTCTTTGACAATTTCCTCTGCAGTGTGGTCTCTGACCCATAGTTGGCCTTTATAAAAAGCATTTGTTAGTTTTTGTATAGTTTCCGGATTTTCATCTATATAGCTTTGCAATGCAAAAAATGCTGTGTAAGCGATAAGGCCACTATCGGTTCCAATGGATGCTACTACATAGCCTGCATTTTCCTTTTCAAGCATCGAACCTGTCGGTTCGAATTGCGCTGTATAGTCTCCCACACCACCTGTGAAAGCACCTGCTGTAGCATTGAATGCAAGATTTGTGATTAATTCCACATCTTTGCCCGGTATAATATCGTTTTTCTTTAGGATATATTCCAAAGTCATTTCCGGAACACCACCGGGCCTTCCGCCTATAATTACTTTACCCTTGGTTTTTTTCCAGTTGAAATCGGGATCAGGTTCCCTTGAAACCAAAAATGAACCATCTCTTTGTGTTATTTGCGCAAAGATAACCGCGTAATCTTCTTTTCCTTGTTCATAAACATAAATAACCGCCTCAGGTCCGGCAAAACCAATTTCACATTGCCCCGATAAAAGGGCTGTCATAGTTTTATCCGCACCCTGTCCTGTGGTTAACTCAATGTCAAAACCTTCCTCTGCAAAAAAACCTTTGTTTATTGCTACGTATGCAGGTGCATAAAATATTGATCGTACAACTTCATTTAATCTGATTTTTGTTAATTCAGTTTTTTTGCATCCAACCATTGAAGTGATGACTAAAAATATGGTTAGTATTATGCAAAAAACTTTTAGATATGGTTTCATGGCTTCACTCCTAAAAATTATTCTTCATTTATAATGTATTCAGTTATAGTCTGTTGGTGCTTGTATATGGAACAGGTTTGAATTTGAAAAATACATTGGCTATAAGTTATAATAAAGTAAAAAATAAAGATAATACTATATCTGATTAATCATTTGTTATATATGTAGTTAAATGATCGGGGTGACATACTTGAACGTGCCAAATACTTTATCCTTGATTAGGATAGCAATAATATCTCCTTATTTATATTTCTATCTTTTTTATCCTGTATATGGGGAAAGCATTGCTTTGATAATTTTTATAATTTCAGGATTAACTGATTTATTAGATGGTTACATAGCAAGGAAATACAACCAAATTACGAAAATGGGCACTGTTTTGGATCCGTTGGCGGATAAATTGATGTTAGTTTCTGTTTTAACAGGTTTTGTAATGAATAATAAAATAAATCTTTGGTTGCTGACTTTGATAATTTGCAAAGAGCTATTGATTGTTCTTGGCTCCTTTATCCTTTATAACGAAAAAGACGAGGTTATACCTGCCAATATTTTGGGCAAAATAACAACAGTTTTATTTTATATCGCTAGTACTGCAATTATTATAGATTTGTCTTTAGGTTATTCGCTTATGATTGCATTTTTTATTTTGAACATATTCTCCTTGTTTTTTTATTTTTATAAATTTATTACATTAAAAAGAACTGTTTAATTCTTTAGGTATTGACAAAAGTTAGGCATGATGATTAAATATGATTATAATAAAGGCAATGATTAAGAGGAGTAGATGCTTATCTCCTTAAAGAGAATGATACTCGTAGGCTGTAAAGTATCTAAGGCAGGATAGCATTGAAGGTAGCTTAGGAGCTCCTGTATTGAAAACAGTAAATACAGGCGGGTCTGCCCGTTATAGTGTAAAGAGCCGGTGATAGCCGGAATCAAGGTGGTACCGCGGATTTGCCCTTCGTCCTTTTAATGGACTTGGGGCTTTTATATTTTATAACGGAGGCATAAAAATGAAAGATGATAAAAACATAGCAAAATCATACAATCCAAAATTGGTAGAGGAAAGAATTTATAAAACCTGGGAGGAGAAAAAATATTTTACTCCGAAAATTGAACCGGACAAAAAACCTTATACGATTGTTATTCCACCACCAAATATAACAGGCCAATTGCACTTAGGGCATGCCCTTGATAATACAATTCAGGATGTTTTAATTAGATGGAGGAGAATGCAAGGTTATCCTACACTGTGGTTGCCGGGCTCTGATCACGCAAGTATTGCAACTGAAGCTAAAATAGTTGAAATGTTGAGCCTGGAAGGTAAAACAAAAAAAGATCTTGGAAGAGAAAAATTTTTGGAAAGGGCTTGGGATTGGAAAGAAGAATATGGCGGAAGGATTGTAAACCAGCTAAAAAAATTAGGAAGTTCCTGTGATTGGACCAGGGAAAGGTTTACCTTGGATGAGGTTTGCTCTAAGGCTGTTATAAAAGTTTTTGTAGACTTATACAATAAAGGTTTGATTTATAAAGGTGAAAGGATTATAAACTGGTGCACAAATTGTAAGACTTCTATTTCAGATATTGAAACAATATATGATGAACAAAAAGGCCATTTTTGGTATATAAAATATCCATTGAAGGATTCCCAAAACTATTTGGAAATTGCGACAACAAGGCCGGAGACAATGCTTGGTGATACTGCTGTAGCGGTTCATCCGAAGGATGGAAGGTATAAGGATTTGGTAGGGAAGACAGTTATATTACCACTTATGAATAAGGAAATCCCTATTATAGCGGATGAATATGTAGATATGGAATTTGGAACGGGGGCTGTAAAAATAACGCCTGCCCATGACCCCAATGACTTTGATGTTGCTGTAAGGCATAATCTGCCCATGCCAAGGGTTATAAATGATAATGGGATTATAAATGAACTGGGTGGTAAATATTCTGGTTTAAGCAGTAAAGAAGCCCGTGAAAAAGTGGTGGAAGATTTAGATAAAGAAGGCCTGGTTGTAAAAGTACAGCAACATGAACATAATGTTGGACATTGTCAAAGATGCAACACAACAATCGAACCTGTACTGTCAAAACAATGGTTCGTAAGTATGAAACCACTGGCAAAACCTGCTATAGATGTGGTTAAAGAAGGCAAGGTTAAATTTGTACCCGACAGATTCTCAAAGATATATTATAACTGGATGGAAAATATACAGGATTGGTGTATTTCAAGGCAGCTTTGGTGGGGGCATAGAATACCAGCATATTATTGTTTGGATTGCGGTGAAATTACAGTATCGGAAGAGGGACCTAATAAGTGTGCATATTGTGGAAGTTCTAATATTAAACAGGACGATGACACTTTGGATACCTGGTTTAGTTCTGCATTATGGCCGTTTTCAACTTTAGGTTGGCCTGATGAAACAGAAGATTTTAAATATTTTTTTCCAACAAGCGTATTGGTTACCGGATATGACATAATATTTTTCTGGGTCGCAAGAATGATATTTTCATCTATGGAAAGTACAGGGAGAGAACCTTTTGGGCATGTATTAATAGATGGTATCATAAGGGATTCTGAAGGCAGAAAAATGAGCAAATCCTTAGGAAATGGTATAGACCCTATTGATGTAATTGAAAAGTATGGCGCTGATGCGTTACGATTTAACCTAATATCAGGTAATTCACCCGGCAACGATATGAGATTTTTTTGGGAAAGGGTTGAGGCTTTCAGTAATTTTGCAAACAAGATATGGAATGCTTCAAGGTTTGTAATTATGAATATGGATGAAAGCCATGGCGTGGAAACAAATATTGATAAGATTTGGAATGGCAGTGAAATAGCAGACAAATTGATAATTAGCAGATTAAATATTTTGGTTCAAGAAGTTACGGACAATCTGGAAAAATTTGAATTAGGTATTGCCGCACAAAAAATATACGATTTTATCTGGTTTGAATTTTGCGATTGGTATATTGAATTGGCTAAGCATAGACTTTACGGTGATGATTTAGCATCCAAAAACACCGCTGAGTCAACGCTAATATATGTATTAACCAACGCACTTAAGTTGTTGCACCCATATATGCCATTTATTACAGAAGAGATATACCAACACTTACCCAATGACAGTGAATCTATTGTCATTAGCAGGTGGCCTTTTTATGATAAAAAATTGGAAGCCCCTTCTGAGGAGAAGAGTATGGAAATAATAATGGATGTCATAAAGGCAATAAGAAATATACGATCGGAAATGAATGTAGTACCATCAAGAAAAACCAAAACAATAATTTATACGCAAGACAAACAGATTCAGGATTTACTGACTGATGGAAAAACTTATATTGAGAGATTAGGATATTCAACACAAATTATTATTACGGATGATAAATCCGGTATTCCAACCGAAGTAATTTCAGCCATCATAGAGGGTGCAGAAATATTCCTTCCACTTTTTGAATTAATAGATAAAGAAAAAGAATTAATAAGATTAAATAAGGAGAAGGAACGTCTTTTAAATGAATTAAAAAGAGTAGATGCAAAGTTAACCAACGAAAGTTTTATTAAAAAGGCACCCAAAAACATTGTTGAGGAAGAAAAGGTCAAGAAAGAAAAGTACATGGATTTATTCGACAAGGTAATGAACAGAATAGAAAGTCTTAATAAATGAGGTAGAAATATGGATTATAATGAAGCACTAAAATATATTGATACGGAGTTAAAAGGGGGTTGTAATCCGGGGCTTGGTCGAATCATAAGACTTCTAAAATTGACAGGAAATCCCCAAAATGGTTTAAAAATAATACACATAGCAGGTACCAATGGTAAAGGTTCGACCGCTGCAATGATTTCCGAAATTTTAAGAGAAGCGGGTTATAAGGTGGGTACTTATATTTCGCCCCATCTTACAAATATAACTGAAAGATATCTAATAAATAATATTGAGATAGAGAAATGCAGGTTTCCATACTATGTGGATATTTTAAAAGGAAAGATTGAACATATAAAAGAAACAGGCGAGGAGATACCTTCACAGTTTGAAATGTTGACTGCCATGGCATTTTTGTATTTAAAAGATGAAAATGTAGATATAGCCGTAATCGAGGTTGGATTAGGCGGTAGATATGATGCCACCAATGTATTGAACGCCTTGGTTACCGTTATTATGTCAATAAGTTTTGACCATATGTCAATTTTGGGAAATACTATAGAAGAAATAGCTTATGAAAAAGCGGGGATTATAAAAAGTAAAGGTATAACAATATTATATCCGCAAAAATATTCAGAGGCGGAAAAAGTAATTGAGTCTATCTCCATCAAAATGGATAATAGGCTGATAAAGGTCAAAAAAGGAGATGTATTGTTAAAAAGCTTTGGTATGAACGGGCAAATAATGGATTATAGCTACAAGGGTATTGATTATAAAGAAATAAATTTACCTCTTTTGGGTGAACATCAATTATTAAATGCTGCTGTTGCAATAACAGTTACGGCTATCCTTGGTGATTTAGGTTATAAAATCGACAAAGAAAATATAAAAAACGGTATTGGAAATGTGAAATGGTTAGGGCGCTTAAGCATCATATCAAATAATCCTTTGATTTTAATTGACGGTGCCCATAATATTGATGGAATTACAATGCTGGCATCAGCAATAAAAAGTTATTTTCCTGGTAAAAAATTGATTTTAGTAATGGGTATGTTAAAAGATAAAGAACATGATAAAAGCCTTGAAGTCATTGCACCTTTGGCAAATACGTTTATAGCAACAGAGCCCCGGGATGCCAGGGCACTATCGGCTAAAGACTTGGGGGAAGAAGCAAACAAATACAACCATGATGTTAAAGTAGAGCCTTCTTTGGAAAAGGCAATAAAAGTGGCACTATCGTTATATTCCGAGGATTCAGTTATTTGTATTGCCGGTTCACTTTATTTAATAGGAGAAGCAAATAATTTACTTAATAAGGGTGTTAATAACTTGATTATAGATTAGGGAATGTGATTGTTTCCATTTAGCACATATTTGTTTTGCCTGTAATGCTGATACGACATTAAGCTTAAGTTCAATAAGAGTGATATCATTTTCAACAACCTTAAGCACTACAATATACTCGGTGTCACTCTTTTTTATGTAGCTGGTAAAGATCTGATTTTCCAGTCTAATGCTGTCTTTATTCCCCGCAGTATAATTCCTTATCAATTCTGTTATATCATTCGGAATTCTTTCAGCAAGAGAGATAATTGTTTGTTGTCCTATTTTTGAAATAACAAACTGTTCTTTATTTTTTACTTTTTGAATCATTTGTAACTTTTCCAATTCATGAAAACTTTGTTGCAAATCTATATAATTTATTAGATTGTTTTGCAAAACAATATCAGTTACTTGCCTCTTTAACAAGGGAAAGCCCATTTCATGAAATATCAGTAAGATTATTAATTTGTTAACGGCAAGT
>JAAYKT010000119.1 GCA_012522255.1 Clostridiales bacterium | reverse complement strand
GTTGCTATAAAAGGGCTGTATCTTTGCTTAACAACAACATGATCAGTAGGTTGAACATCCATTTGCGGCATTATTTCTACCGCCTTTGAACCCGGAACACCCACTAATTTACGTTTATGACCGACACCCGTAACAGACTTCTGTTCATACTGATATTTCCATAGGGGATTGTTAAGACACATTGGAAAACCGGTAACCGGGTTATGTTTATGAGCAGTCGTTATAAAAATAATAGGGCGATTGTGTTTTCTAAAAGCCGGTATAACTACTTCCGATACATTTTTTATTACCCTGTCTGCATCTTCTTTTGAAACGGGTAATATTTTCATATCTACATCGAAATGTATCCTATTGATATCTACTACTACTAATGCTGATTTTGTAAAATCCATTAAAAGCGCCTCTCCTTCTTAAATGTAATTTTTTATTTTTATTAAGTTTTTCAAAGACATTATTCTTAAATTCTACTATTTGTTCAAAAATATGACTAATATTCTGATATAAGAATTCTATTTATTTCACCAAGTTAGGTAAGTATGTGGATATAGCAGGAATAAAGGTTACCAACGCCAATACCAATAAACTGAGTAATATAAAAGGCATTGTAGATCTTACGACTTCCGCAAAGTCCATCTTTAATGCTTTGCATGTAACGAACAGGTTTTGTCCAAATGGCGGCGTGGACATACCGATTGCAAGGTTCGTTGTAACAACGTTTCCTAAATGTATCGGATCTATGCCTGCATTCATGGCTAAAGAAAACACCATTGGAATGATAATAACTATAGCTGAACCTGCACCCATAAACATACCTGCAATTAAGAACAACAGATTAATAACCAATAGCACGGCAATAGGAGAAGTTGTCCCCAAAAGTCCCGACATAAGCTGAGGGATCTTAGCCAAAGTCATTGTATAGGCAAGAACCTGCCCTGCTGCAAGTAATATATAAACAGTAGCTGTTGTTTTGGAACAATCGGCTAACATTTCCATAAAATCTTTAACACCCAGGTCCTTGTACACAAACATCTCAACCAGTAACGCATATCCGGCGGATACTGCTGCAGCCTCAGTTGGACTAAATTTGCCGGAGTACATGCCGCCTATTATAATCAACGGAAGACCGAGTGACCATCCCGCTTCTTTTGTGCTTTTGAGTATCTCTTTAATAGTGGGACGAGGAGTTCTTGGAATTTTCTTAACCCTTGCGTGAATGTAACTGTATATTGCAAAAACCACACCCCATGTTAAACCCGAACCAACTCCTGAAAGAAATAGCTTTGTCACAGATGTATTTGTATTCATTGCAAAAATCAAAAAACAGATACTTGGCGGTATCAACATTCCCACAGCACTGGTAGATGTTATCAAACCCGCACTAAACCTCTTATCATAGCCATTGTCAAGCATCTCTTTATATACAAGGGCACCTATAATTAAAATCCCTGCAACAGATGCACCTGATATTGCACCGATAATAACACATGTTACAATTGTGGCAAGAGCAAAACCTCCATACATATGTCCGACCAGGTTTTTTGCGAATTTTAACAATCGGGGTCCTATTTGCCCTCTTCCCATAATTGATGCTGCCAGAGTAAAGAAGGGCACACATAGCAGTGTATACTTATTAAGGCCTCCTGCATAGGATTGAGCAATTAAATAACCCTGCATGCTTAATTCTTTAACAAGGTAAAAGGAACTTGGCAACATCATTGCTATAAATATAGGTATGCCTGTAGCTAACACTACCAGTAAAGAAATTATAAAAACCGTTGCAGTCATATTTGTTACCTCCCTTCTACCTCACGCAATATCATCTTGTCATCTTTTTTACCTACAATTAAATCTTTTACTAAAACAATAAACAATTTTATATATTCATAAATTAAGAGAATATTGCCAACTACAAGGCCTACATATAGTACATACATTTGTAACCAAGGCATGGAAATACTTGTTTGTCCGGTTTTTTGTACCTTTAACATAAGATTAATGGAAAACTGTGTGAAGAAAACTAAAAATACAGCACAGACTATAGCTAAAAATGCTCTATAAACTTTTAGGAACCTTTTAGGCAGGACGGAAAATATCACATCCACGCCTACGTGCTCATTATTTTTTACGCTTAATACGCAACCGATACACACTATCCAAACCATCAGATACTGACAGAATTCTTCTAACCATGGAAACGTAAAACTGAATATTGTCCTAAGAAAAACCCCGGCTAATACCAATACAGTAATTAATAAGAAACCTATTCCGCTAAACCATTTCTCAAATAATTCCAGGGAGCTGTCAAATTTTTTTAAACCTTTGACAATGACCTCCATAATGCTAAACCTCCAAGCTAATCAAAATATATAACTTCATCTTCATACTGTAATAACTTGCATTTATTTGCCGAAACGGGGAATTAAATCCCCATTTCAACAAACCGGTACTATTAAAACTATTTCAGCTTATTCAGTTCTTCGTCAAATATATCTACTAATGCTTGTCCTTTTGCTCCGTTAGTTTCAACAAAATAATCAAGACAAGGTTGTTTTGCCGCATCTGACAGTGATTTCATCTGTTCTTCAGTCAATTCGATTATTTTAGTTCCGTGTTCTTCAATTGCTTTTAAAGCATTTTCTTCAGTTTTTAGTCTTGCCTCTTTGTGTGCATCATGAGCTGCCATGCTTCCATCTTTAATAAGTTTTTGTGTTGCCGGATTAAGACCGTCAAACCATTCTTTATTTGCAAATATCATTTGCATTCCCAGAATGTGATTTGAAAGCATCATATAGTCCTGTACCTCATAAAATTTCATGTTGTAGATACCGGCTCCGACCCCTGCCTCCTGAGCATCAATAGCACCTGTTTGCAGTGCAGTAAATGTTTCGCCGTAATCTATAGTAAGTCCGCTTGCGCCCCATGCCTCCATCATTTTTATTAATATAGGTGATTGCATAACACGAAGTTTAAGTCCTTTAAGGTCTGCAGGAGACAAAATAGGTTTATTTGCTGTAAATGCTTTATATAAGTCAGGTAAAAATACAAGGCCTACCATACCATAGTCTTCCATTGTATCCAACAGTGCCTGACCTGCGGGTCCGGCTATAACCTCTCTTGCTTGCTCCAGGTTCCCGGGTAAAAGATAAGGAACGTCAGCTATAGCAAGCAGCGGATTGAAACCTGCGATGTTTGAAGGCGGCATCAAACTGATATGGATTCCTCCAGTTTGAGTTGCTTCAACGATTGAACGGGTGTCTCCCAACTGTCCGCCCGGAAAAATATCAACTTTTACTTTTCCGCCTGAAGTTTTTTCAACATATTCCTTAAAAGCTTCTACACCTACATGTCTTGCATCCGTTACCGGAGCTGAGTGTGCAAATATAATTGTTGTTTCTTCGTAATCTTCTGATTCATTACTTTCCACCGGGGGCTCAGTTCCCTGCTGGTTACCGGAACCACATGCTCCCAGTACCATTGCAAGTACTAAAACCATCGCTATTATGGCAATTCTTCTTTTACTCTTCATTTACTTACTTCCTTTCAAAATATAATTCTATCTTCTTGAGGGAATCAACTTTTCGACCGCGTGGTCGGCAGGTAAACCTTTGGTTAGAACATCCCTTAACCAGTCAAAAGACCAGGCAAACAATTCATGATACATACCGGCACATGAATGATGTTCATCTTCTGCTATCCATAATTCTTTAGGACAGCTCAGCATGTTATAAAAACCCATTGTCATTTCTAATGGTGACATTTCATCAAATTCACCGGCTGATACCAGCATAGGCACTTTTATTCTATCAGAAATTTTAGCCAAGGAAGACTTTCCTATCATTTCGTCAAACTCATCATCGTCATATACCCCTGTCATATACTTCCACTTATTACGCAAACCCGGCTGCACAGAATGCATTAAATATTCAAAGCTGGTAAAAGCACCAAGCAATGTAGCAATGCCTTTCACCCTATCGTCATAAGCAGCTATCATTGGGGCAGTATAAGAACCCATGCTTCCGCCAAAAACACCAATTTGATCTGGATTAACCTCCGGCCTTTCGCATAAATAATCTATAAACAGCTTGCCTGCCTTAACATAATCCTCCTCGGTAAACTTACAACCATGAACTCGTGTTTCACCCCATCCGGGACCGTCAATTACCAAAGCAACCATATTTCTTTTGATATAAAAGTTATCGCTGAGATTCGGATAGTCTTCTTTAATCATATCCATACCCGGATTAGCTAAAACTGCGGGCAATGGTTCCTTAACATCCTTTGGAACATGCAATATACCATACAGATTGTATTCACCAAAAGGAAGGACCACTCTCTCAATCGTATAATCGAAGTGTTTCATAGCTTTTGTATAGCATCTGACCAGGTTATCATACATTTGCTTCTTTACATCATCATCGGAATGAAGATAAAGAGCTGCTTTTCCATAATATAAAGCTGCCCTGTGATAAAAAGCCCCTGCTGTTGCCCCATGACCTTTTTCTTCTGCCTCCCTGGCAAGCATATCCTGTTGCTGCGCTACTATATTCCAGGCTTTAGGCATTGATTTCATACAGGTTATACGGGATGAGGCACGCATTATGTCCACATGTTTAAATCCTTTTTCTTCTAAACCCATGTTTGCATTTTTCATGAAGGCTTCAATTCCATACTGTCCAACAAATTGATTCTGAACCCATGTTTCGTTTTGTCTGTACTTCCCTTTCATTATTTCCCCCCTTTTTTTGCTGTTAATACTTTGCTGCTGCCTCACCCCCTTATTAAATATTTCAATACCTTTTAGAGCTAAAAATGTTTCTATAACATGATATACGCAAAAGTTATGCCAAAGAAAATCCTTTACTAAATATCTTTTTGCATTTCGCTTTTATTCGCATTTATATACTTAACCGAACGTCCCATGCCAATCATTGTCAAAATACCTTCCGATACAAACCTTGACAAATCGCGATATGCTGTGACTCTATTTACCTTTGTTAAGTCGCAGTATGTTTTATTAGTTATATAGCCATTTCTTTTAAAGTAATCAAGCAACAACTCTCTACGCCCGTCGAATCCACTGCTTAAATTTACATTAGGTTTTGAATCATCAACCTTATATTCATCCTTGAATCTAATCAAATACTCAGGAAGATCCGATTTTCTAATAAGACCTCCTTCACATAGAAAAAATAGGCTTTCAACAGTATTTTTAAGTTCCCTTACATTGCCCGGCCAACTATAGGCCATGAGATAAAACATTGCAGACGGCGATATTGTTGCTATTCTCCCTGCATTCGCATTGAGTTTTTTTACAAAATATCCTATTAAAATAGGGATATCATCCTTCCTTTGCCTTAAAGATGCTACGTGAAGATTAACACCGGATCATCTATAATAAAGATCCCTCCTAAAGAACTTTCCTGCAGAAAGCTCATCTATTCGCTTATTTGTTGCAGCAATTAAGCGAACATCTATGGAGCGCTTATTGTTTGAACCGACTCTCCTTATAGAAAAGTCTTCAAGAGCCCGCAAAAGTTTGGGTTGAAAATCCAGGGACATGTCCCCAATTTCATCCAAAAATAAGGTGCCCCCATTGGCTACTTCAAACAGACCTGCTTTACCTCCCTTTCTCGCCCCGGTAAAAGCTCCGTCATCATACCCGAATAATTCACTCTCTATTAAATTAGCGGATAAAGCAGAACAGTTAATAGCCACAAAAGGAGCATCAGATCGATAGCTGCATGCATGAATAGACCTTGCCACAAGTTCCTTCCCCGAGCCGGTTTCACCGGTTATCAGCACAGCTAAATCAGATTTGGCAATCTTATTGATTTTTTCTTTAAGCCCTGTTATTTTCGAATCATTTCCTATGAACTCTATGTAGTCCTCACCTTGGTAGTCGCTATAATTCTCTTGTGTATCCTCCACTTTTTCTATTGCATTAATATCTTTTGCAATCAGAATAGCACCTGATAGATCCTCGTTCTGTATAATCGGCAAAGCCTCAACTATAAATATGCTTCCATCATCCCTTTGTGAAATACCTCGTATAGCCCTCTTTGTCAATAAAACATCGCAAACTCTTGACGGAGGGTCAAAACTTTTTAC